>DATNPK010000090.1 GCA_036703275.1 Coleofasciculaceae cyanobacterium
GTCCGTTCACCAGAATTTGCTTTACCAGGTAAAAAACAGTTATTAAAATCAAATCAGGAGCTAGAAGTAATTGTAATTGATGTAACAGAAACTCCGATTGAACGGACTTGAAAAAACAGAAAAAATACTACAGTGGAAAGAAGAAGCAGCATACCTTAAAATCTCAAATAATTGTTAATCAACCGACTAAACAAATTATCTGTGCAGCTTAGGGCAAGGGAAAAGAACACGATTTAAAGCTTTTCATGATGGAGCAAAACTAATTCATTAGAACCAACATCTTGTTTGGGAGATAAAGGATATCAGGGAATTCATAAAATCCATAAATTGAGTACAACACCCCATAAAAAACCGAGAAAAAGTAAGTGATCCAAAGAGCAAAAACCAGAAAATCGCCAATTAGCTTCAATTAGAATTATCATTGAACATATCAACCGCCAGCTAAAAATTTTCAGCAATTATATCAGAGCGATATCGCCATCGAAAAAGAAGGTAAGGTCTGCGTTTTAATTTAATTGTGACGCTCCGCTTATACTAAAGCATTTGCTCCGCTTATCCTAAAGGACTCGAAGCTAATCATGCACGGGCTAGTCCTTTAGGATAATTACGAACTTTGTTTAATAGCCAAATAATTGGCGATCGCTACTTTTGCAAGAGGTCTAGTGTTTTGAATTTTTTCGATATTCTTTTTGCACTTCTTCCAACTGCTAAATTTTTACTAGTTATAGAACCATTAGACATAATAATTCCATGATTAATTATTTCTGAACGTCTATTTTTCAAATCAATAGTATTTATATTTTTACTATCTAAGAAATCCACCATACTATTAAGTAGAATTGTTTCAAATACTTTTAAATACATATTTTGATCTATATCTTGAAAAGATTGTCTATATAAATTACTACTAGCATTTTCTCTTACACTATTAACAGCTCCATAATTAAAAATAGGATTTTCTTTGATTCTTAGTGTGTTTATATAGTGATTAATCAATAAAATAATCGGCTTTATCAATTGATAAAAATTAGTTGAAAATGAAATTGGTAAAATGAATATAGTTATTAATAAAGATTGCCAAATTAAATCAAATTTTGGTACTATAGTTACAGGCGACTCAATTTTATCAATTGCGTAAAAGGTGTTCTTAAGAGGCGGGAGTAAAAAATATTTCGTCTCTATAAATAGGTTATTACCAAAAATAAAAAATCTAAAAAATATTGAGAAAATCAGTTCTCCATTCCAGCCAGTTATTTGAATCCGCTTATAGTAACGATTTGATTTTTCTGACTCAAGTTTCCTTGACAAAAAGTTAGAGTTAACATAAAGAGGCTTAAAAGGATTATTTAAAAATCTTTTATTATCTCTAACTTTTTGTCCATCTACATAAAGATTATCTTCAATTTTTATTTCAATTTCGGGTAGTTCTATTTTTACTACTACGCTTTAGCACGGTTGGTAAATCAAATCCATAACAAGGAGCTATTGCTCGATACTCCTCTTCTATAGTTTGTCGAATTACCTGTTCACAGAATGCTTCATTAGAGTAAGCAGCAGCACAAAGATAACGTGTAGTTTCTGTGTTTATATTTTTCATTTTTTCAGGAAAAGTATATTAAAGTCATTTAAAAACCAAAGATTTTACTAATTAAAGGAAGTAACTTACTACAAGCTTCAACAAAATTAGTTGCATTAGGTAGTTCAGTCATCATCCCTTTTAAAGTTATAGAAGCAGCTTTTGCAAGTTTTTGCATTTCCCCGCTTTTGATATCTGTTCCTGCTACTGCTATTTTCTCTAGTTGCTCTAATGCTTCGTTCTTTTCCTCTACCTTTAGATTTGGATCGACATTAATTGATTCTTGTAATTGCTTCAATAAAGCAGCCAATTCAACAGCCTGAGTGATGGACATATCTGAATCAAAGCTAAATCCTATGTAGAACAATGAAGAGAGCGTATACGAGAAAATAATAGCTGCTCATAATAATCGGCTTCGGCTTGGCGACTAGCCCGTGCATGATTAGCTTCGCATCACAAAACAGCGTTCAGGATCGCGATAGGGCAAAGGCAACAATTGAAATAACTTTCTGCCTTGGTGAATTGTGCCTCTCAACCATCGCAAGCCAATTTTTAAATAGCTCAATCCTCTTGAATAATGAATATCTACCTGCTGCCTTAATCCTGATAACTGAACTGTAGTTCCCATAATGGTGCTGTAAAGAATAGCTACTGCTACTATCAAGTAAAGATGATTCAGTTTTCGAGCATCTCGTAAACGAGAATCAGCCAGTCCAAAAGCTCCAGATTTGCTATCCAAAAACAATTCTTCAACTCGCAAACGAAGACCATATTGCCATAGAGTTTGAAGAGTAGGAGTTTCATCCGTAATTACAAGCCCAAGGT
>DATNPK010000091.1 GCA_036703275.1 Coleofasciculaceae cyanobacterium
GTTGAATTAGAATTATTTGTAATTAGCTAGTCTTGGCTTAATTAGTAGTAATTTAGCAGTAATAAAGTACAAAATAATTTCTGGCGAATAAATAAGTGAGATTAAGTACAGTTAAGGTAATAGTGTCTGCTTGGCGTTACAGGCGTGTGAGTAGCAAGTGATACTGAGCCACGAACTTAACATAAGACCCTGAAAGCGATCGCCAAAAAGCAAAATAATCAAAGTTAATCAGGAGCTAATTTAGCAAAAGAAGAAACACGAGTTTTGGCTAAAGGAACACCTTTCGCTCCCTCGCAAACAGACGAATCACATTTATCGCCGTTGCCGTCAGGATGTGTTGTAGATGAACTTTGTCCAAACCCACATAACGACATTTGCGTAAACCAAAACCACGAACACCTTGAGAAATTGTTCCTTCAACTCCAGCACGTTGATTGTACTGTTTTGACCATGTTTTTGTTTCTTGTCGTTTTCTTCTTCTATTTATCGCAAGATGTTCTTCTTTATGGCGTAGAGTAAGTTATCGTGGTTTATTTTTTGAATGAGTACATAAGTGACGAAATTTGCACTCTCGACAAGCCTTACGGGGAAATTTTAGTCTGATTACTTTATTTCCCCATTGATCTAGGAGAGGAGTCCATTTTTTTGTGCTTTTGACTCCAACTGGACAAGTAATTTGTTGATCTTTCCAGTTGATTTTAAATTTACTAAGATCGTAAGCTTCAGGATTTTTAGACTGCCAGCTCACATTGTCACGAACTGGTCCAAGAAGTTCGATTACATGCTCTCGTTTACTTTCCACCAACAAAGAACCATCTATATAACCAGCATCAACTATGTGCTGTTTGGGTAATAATTCTTTTTCAGCTAAAGATTGATGAATCGATTCTGTTCAAACTACAGAAGCAGATTTAGCTGATGTAGTTTGAACATTGGTAATTAGATGAATTTGATTTTTCTCACAAGTTTCAGTGAGATGTACTTTGTAGCCTAACCAAGTGGTATGTCGCTTATTACCATAGCGGGCTTCAGTATCATAAGGAGAATTACTTCTTATTCCTGCTGGGGTAAGTCTTGATGACTGCGCCAATGAAGTTGAGTGTTATCAATCCAATATTGAGGTACCCAAGCAATTGTCAGAGTTTCTATACCTGGAATCTCCTTTAGCCATTGAGGTGTAGTCGGCTCATCATAAATAGCCTCTAAAATTTTCATCCCATCTCGTCCAATGGTTTCTGCATATTTGTTACGAGCTTCTGTCTTTCGTGGTAAACAAGATTCTCCAACTGGTTTACTATAACGGTCGAACCAATCTTTGTTAACTACATTTGATAGCCAATCTGGAACAACCACTGCTAAGACATTTAAGGCAGAGCGTAATGATTTCCCCAACATATTCAAGTCGATTAAGATTACGAATTGCTGCCAAGATATGAGTTGAATCAGTTCGAGCTTTTTCTCTGGATTTGATTAGCTTGAGTTGTTAGCAGCGTTCTAAAAGCTTATCCAGTAGCTGCTTTTCTTTCTCCCCTTTCAACAATCGAGAACGAAATAAACTTAAAACTGAAGAATCAAAACTAGAGTCAGTCAATTTTAGTCCTAAAGCATATTTCCAGTCGATACGGGCGGCTACTGCTTCTACCGCCCCTGTGTCAGATAAATTAGCCATATACTGCATTACACAGATCAAAGCCAAACTCCCAGGACGTAATGCTGGCTGACCTTCATCTGAATAGAGTTCGGCAAAATCCTCATCATCATAAAATGCACTCAATTCATCTCTAAGACTCATGTAAAGATTCCCCTTGGTCAAAGCTTTGTGTGCTATTTCTTTGGTGAGAAGTGGAATGGGTTTAATTGATTGATGATGTAGAACCATAGCAATTGACTCCCTTGAACTTTTGTTCTGCTTTATAAGCTCAATTCAAGTCATTTTGGCTGATTGAATTTTTCTAATTGGCGATCGCTTTCAGGGTTTTATGTTAAGTTCGTGGCTCAGTATCAGCAAGTGTACAGAAAATTATAACGACTTTTCAATGGTTTGAGAGGTCTAATTCTCAGAAAGTTTAATTGGTACACCAAATAATTTCTCTTAACGGGGGTTATTGTACAGTTGCTACTCGACCCCCCTGATCTGCGTTTGGCTTGAGCTTCAGTAGTTCTCATCGAAATTAATTCTCGTTCGATTTCTGCTGCCAAACCCAGCACTGTAGCTGTAATCCGACTGGGCATAGAATCATCCAATACCATTCGCTCTTTAGCAATGTGAACCAAGAGTCCTCGCTGCATACAGCATTCAAGAATCTCTAGTACCTGTAGGGTAGAACGAGCCATGCGACTGATTCCAGCAAAGATCATCATATCCCCTGACTGCGAGGTTTTGGTCAGCAGCTTTCCTAATTCCCGCTTGCGCCATCTTTTTTGACCCGATACTGAATCGGCAACAAATTCTAGATGACCCAGGCTTTTTTGGTTGGCGTATTCAAGAATCCCATGACGTTGATTATCAACATCCTGTTGATTGGTGGAAACTCTCAAATAGGCATATATGACCACAATTTACAATGTTGTTTGAGAAAACAGCTAATCAAGTTAAATCAAACGGTTTTAGGTTTAATTAAACCATAACTTTGGTGCATAAATGTTTGGCAAAAAGGAACATATAATTCAAACATTTATCAGTCATCGTTATTGACACAAGCCAGATACCATGGCTAAAAAGAGATACGGCTTGTTTTCAAATAATGTGGGTCGAGAATTATAATTTCAGTTTAGTTTCAGTTAATCTGGTCTCAGTTTTAGATAATGTGGGTCGAAGCAAAATTATAGTTTCATTTAATGTGGGCTGAAAACACCGATGATTTCGGGTCGAGGTGATTATAATTTCAGGTCGCTACACCTAGCAGTATCTCTAATACCGCTACCATCGTAAGCCAATTCGGTAATTTTTCGTTTGACTTGTGGCTGATAACCATGATTGGTGTAATTTAGTATAAAAGTGCAACGAGGACATTCGTTGTTACGACAGAGATAACGTTGCTTTCCTTGAGATGATTTGCCATTGCTTACTACATCTGTCGAGTGGCAACCAGGACACTTGACGGCAATCCAAACTGTCATCTAATTATAATTTCCAACTTGCTTGATTCATAGAATAACTAATAGCTACTTCTACTTCAGATTCCACTGTTTTGCTCGAGCGACATCTTTATTACACTACCCGGACAATAAGTTGAGCCAGCTAGAATTACAGACCGACATCATGCGCATTAGTCGAAACCACAAAGTCATCGAAGTGAGCATTGACTTGTTGCTGGGGCCACCATTCGCCACCGTTACCACCGTGGAAAGTGCTGAAATATGCTGTATCAATACCTTGACCGTTATTAAGTCTTAGACCGTCCATTTCTAACACCTGTTCGTTGTCCATCCAAACATCCATCTCACCATTGGACTGACCAGCATCATTAACCTGAACACGCTGAACCATGTTATGCCATTTACCAGGCTCAAAATACTTGTCTTGTCCGTCCGCTCCTTTAAGTAAGATGTCTTCGCCGTAAGTTCCAGGCTGATCCATGTGGTACAGATACACAGTAGCTTGACCACCTTCGCGCCACATATATCTAGAAGTAAAACCGTTCTCTCCGTTAGGCTTTGTTCCTCCAGAAGCAAGATCGCCTTCGCCTAGTCCGGGTAGTTTACCGCCACTAAACTTGTCGCCGTCAAAATCAAAACCTTTGTCGAACTTAAGCCAGTAGGAAAGATAATATTCTTTCTGTTCGGGAATTAACCATTGAGCCCCAGCATTAGACTGTTCATTATTCGGATAGTCCATTTTGAGGGAGTTGTTACCAGAGTGAGCTTCTTCACTAGAGATATGAGCAAACTTGTCCATCTGAATAGACCAGTCAACGTTCCAATCTTTACTTTGAGCTGCGTTACTATACACGGTGCCTGGGAGATGATTTTCAAATCCGACGGAAATAGCGTCTTGACTTAGTTGGGGTGCGGGTGCAGGTGCAGGTGCTCCTAAGGGTTCGCTAATGACCGACCCCATCAAATTCGTAAATTCGGGAATAATTGCATCTTTACCCTGATCGTCAATAATCAAGATGGCTTTGACGGTTTCTCCTGGTTCTAGACTTTGCCCGTTGCCTTGTCCGCTGAGCGTATAGTTGCCACTGCCGTTATCGACTAAATCTACGCCAGAAGCTCCTCTAATACTGTAGTCCGCCAGGTCAAAGTTTAACTTCCAGTCTTGAGCTATGACATCTGAGCTTAAGTCTACTTCGAGCTTGTATCCTCCTTTCCAGTCTTCTACTACGTAAGTATCTGTCAAAAGGTTTGAATTGGAGATTTTAGTGATAGCCATAGTACTTTAAGTGAGGTAATTGTTTTCTTAATTACCTTTATAAAAGCTTTATCTTGCCTTTACAGTGACTTCACAAGTCTTGGAGCGGACTTTAGGATCACACGGGTTAAGTGAGATAAAAGTTGTCTAATGAGTTAAAGCCATTGGCGATAAACCAAGCGCAATACGACTGATTGCCGTAGCAACTTCGTTACTATATATCTCCAGAGGTATGGGACTGTATTATCAAGAATACAAAAACATCGGCAGTCTTACATTAGCGCAGCGTAATCGCACTGCACGACAAAATGTTAATTATAGTCAAACCAATAACAAGGACTTGAAAGAGGTCACTTTAGACATTTAGGATTTCTAGCAGTAGTCAATGCTCCAAAGTCCAATAGAGTTAAATTCCAATGTCCCACTTGCGATTGGGGTGTCAATTATTTCGGCTGCGTTCTGGAGAATTAAAGAGCGAGATTTAACCCTTGCTGCTTCAATACCGAAGAAACGTTCCAAAATACGGGCAACGTTAGTATCTAGTACTGCTGCTGGCTGTCCGTATGCCTAAGAAAGTATTGCCCTGGCTGTATATTTGCCGATGCCTGAGAGCTTTAGTAATTCTGTTTCTTTTTGGGGTACTTTGCCTTTATGCTTCTTCATAATAATCTGGGCTGTTTGAGATAATCTTTCGGCTCTAAAAAATAGTCCTAATGGTTGTAACAGTTTGGCGATGTCTTTTACATCAGCGATCGTTAGTCGATTTAAAGTCGGATAGTTTACTAAAAAATCTGGTAGTCCTAAAGGTGTAAGGAAGCATTGTAGTAATGTATAAAATACCAAATAGCCCCGCTCTGATTTTCCATCTTTTTGGAGAATGATCAAGTTTTTCGGACTAATCGAGAAACTCTTGGGCGTAAAGTGCAATTGAACCTTTCAAGATCATTAGTTTTGCCTGTTTCTTTCCCGAACGCTCGATGGCGTTTTGAAGGAATGACTGTTTTGTAAGCGTACCAGAAGTCACGCTTGGCA
>DATNPK010000092.1 GCA_036703275.1 Coleofasciculaceae cyanobacterium
TGCCAAGCGTGACTTCTGGTACGCTTACAAAACAGTCATTCCTTCAAAACGCCATCGAGCGTTCGGGAAAGAAACAGGCAAAACTAATGATCTTGAAAGGTTCAATTGCACTTTACGCCCAAGAGTTTCTCGATTAGTCCGCAATACAGTTCAGGGCTTCTCGCCGACCAGCTAAAAAACCGCTCGCACTGCAATTCCCATATAAAAATTGCGCTCGCCTCACCTTAAAACACCAAAATATAGCTTTTGCTCTTTGATTTTTTGCTTTCAGGAGATCGCCTTGGCGCCAATCTCTAATTACCAACTCAGGATATTTACAATATCTGACTCCTGACTCTAACTGTGTACCCTCGGTTCGTGGTGTAAAGTACTCAAAATACTACTTTCATATTCAGCTAACTCTGCTAGCCGAGTTTCTACAGTAGCGCGATCGCTATATTCTTGAGCTAATACCCAATAAATTCCATAATGGCGGGCTTCTGATGCCATTAAGCTAAGATAAAATTTAGCCAAATCTGGATCGGGACAGTATTCTCCAAGCAAACCCAATCTTTCGTGAGAACGAGCTTCGATAATCGCTGAAATTAATAGAGAATCAACTAAACGATCTGGTTCAGAATGCCGTATTTGAGATTTTAACTGCGAGAAATAAGGGGGAGAATTTAAAGGTGCAAGAGGAATCCCCAGCTTTTCTAACCATTGATTGACCTGTTCAAAATGTGATAATTCTTCAGATGCGATCGCAGTTAACTGACGGACTAGCTTCTGATGAGAGGGATAGCGAAACATCAAATTTATTGCCACTCCTGCTGCCTTACGTTCACAATGAGAGTGATCTAGTAAAATTATTTTTAAATTGGCGATCGCTTGCTCAATCCAGGTCGAATTTGACGGCTGTTGCAAAATTTTTATGGTAGCAACCGCCTTAGAAGAAACTACTCGATTCTTCATTGTTCTCCTATACTAAAAATACTAAAAAAACGTTATTTTCTCTGGTTTACGATATTTTGTCTTCTAATTTACGAAAATTAGTCGTTTGACATTTATATCATCTGCCATAAATCGGGAATACCTACTAGTAAGTTAACAATTAGCTTTTATTATCTGGTAAACCCACGATTGATGAATATTAATTGCTCCCTATGCATCTTGTTAAAACAGCCAATATGACCAAAAATCGTCGAATCGTCATTGGTGACGTACATGGACACTACGACACTTTAATCGCATTACTAGATACTATTGCACCAAATAGTCAAGATGAAGTATATTTTTTGGGTGATTTAATTGATCGAGGTCCTAAAAGCGCGCAGGTTGTTGATTTGGTCATGCGTAATCAGTTTCACTGCTTGCGAGGAAATCATGAAGAAATGCTGTTAGATGTTGTTGGGACTGGGGAAGTATCGATAGATCTATACCAAAGCTGGTTGTATAGTGGTGGTCACGCTACAGTTGAGAGTTATGACAGTAAAATTCCCCAAGAACATATCAACTGGATGAAAGAATTACCTTTATATCTGGATTTGGGAGATTTTTGGCTAGTTCATGCAGGAGTCGATCCCAAAATTCCGCTAACTCAACAGGGTGCAGATCAATTTTGCTGGATTCGAGACGACTTTCATACTGCAAATCAAGCTTTTTTTCAGAACAAACTGATTATTACAGGACATACAATTACTTTTACTCTTCCTGGAGTTAAGCCTGGGCAAATCGCCGCGGGGAAAGGATGGTTAGACATTGAAACTGGTGCATACCATCATCATAGTGGTTGGATGACGGCGGTAGATCTCAATCAGCATAAAGTTTATCAGGCAAATTCTTTTGATGGCAGGATTCGGATTATGCCTTTGAGCAAAGCGATCGCCAAAGTAGATGCAACGAAAATTATGCCTCGTAAAATGCGTAAACGAGCATAAACAATCAAGATTGATTATTTTATTCTTCTTCTAGCAGAAGAGCCTCGCCAATGCGCGATGGGAGGTTCAATGATACTTAATTTCAAATATCAGCCTTAATTCTCTAAATATTTTTATTCATTTGCTACTGCTACTTTCCCCTTCTTTGGTCAAAAGCGATCGCTCTTGCTCAAACTATGACTTTTAATACTGGTCATCATCAAGTTAACCAGGATGATGGAGTTAGCCTGATATATTTAGACTAACTCTTTTGTTTAGTTAACTTGGGCAAACGCCTAGTTAGGCGATCGCATCTATTTTAGGAGTTGCCTGCTGTAGTCGTTTCTCCTGTGCCTGAAACTCGGCAAGCTGTGCTTCAATCTCATCCTTAACAATCTGACGATATTCTAAAAAATGTTCGTTGTGGGCGCACATAGTCAGATAGTGTTCCCATACTCCAGGGTTATGACGGAAGATGCCAAACAAATGATGCCAAAACTTCCAGCGGGTATTGCGCTTAATACCCTGTCGCCAAACCACAATAGCTAAGGCTCTGAGATCGACCCAACTGGGCATAGTGAAGGGTGCTTCGTGTTGCGGTGTACCCAGTTTGAGAAAGCAACGATATACGCGGTCTAAATATCTTTTGGGTTCGTATAGTGTCCAAAATGCTTCAATATATTCGGTCGCAATATCCTCAATTGGACGAGTCGGAATAAAATTCATTAAGGTAGTTTGATTGATATCTTGTCTGGTACTGTCTCGTAAACGATTTTCTTTTTCCAGTCGATCCCATAGGGCAGTTAGGGGTAAAGCCTGCAACATACCAAACATCGCAGTAGGAATCGCCGCTGCTTCGACAAAATCAATAATTCGGTTTCCCGCACCTTTGTTTTCGTTATCAAAACCAATAATAAACCCAGCCATGGGGCGTAATCCTGCCTGGATCATCTTGTCTACCGTTTCGGCTAGTGAACCACGGGTGTTTTGAAACTTTTTAGTTAACTGCAAACTTGACTCGTCAGGAGTTTCGATGCCTAAAAAGACAGCATTAAAATTACACTGCACCATTAATTCCATCAGTTCGGAATCGTTGGCTAAATCTACAGAAGCTTCAGTATTAAAATCAAAAGGATATTGATGGGCTTCCTGCCAAGCTTTTAATTCCTTGAGCAACAATTTGACGTTACGCTTGTTGCCAATAAAGTTATCATCCACCATAAAGATTGAGCGTCGCCAGCCTAATTCATAGAGATAGTTTAATTCTCTGAGTAGCTGTGCTGGTTCTTTGGTGCGGGGTTTACGACCATAAAGTACGATAATATCGCAAAACTCACATTGGAACGGACAGCCACGCGAAAACTGCACCGACATAGAGTCATAAGCATCAAACTCTAGCAAGTCATAACGAGGAACAGGAGTGATGGTTACATCTGGCTTTTCAGTGGCGCGAAAAGTACCGCTAGTTTCGCCCCTTTGTATTGCCTCGACAAACTGAGGTAGAGTAATTTCCCCTTCATCTAAAATCAAAAAGTCTGCCCCCGCAGCTTTGGGTTCATTAGGTAAAGAGGTTGAATATGGCCCCCCAACCGCAACTAATTTATCTCGTCTTTTAGCTTCGGCAATTTGCTCCAACATGTCCTGCTTCTGGACAATCATGGCGGAGAAAATGACTAGCTCAGCCCATTCCCACTCAGCTTCCGTCACGTCTCTAATATTGCGATCGACCAGTTTAAACTCCCATTCTTGGGGCAGAATGGCAGCTACGGTCAGCATTCCTAAAGGTGGTAATAATACCTTGCGATCAACTAGTTCGAGGATTTTGTCATAAGACCAGAAGGTTTGCGGAAAGACGGGATAAATTAATAAGGCACGCATTTTAAACTAATCCTCACAGAACAACTCATTTTGGAGACTATTGGAGATTACATTGTATATGAGGGAAACCTAATCTGTGTTTTTTAGTTCTTAGTTGTTCATTTATGTAATCGTCAAGATTCTTAATTTCAGCCTTCGCAGCTTTTCCCACTTCAGCGGTCTTTTTTATTGCACCTGTTTCTAAAACGCCTTGGCAATTATTTAAAACTTCAATGAGACGTTGGTTGATTTCGTCATAATTTTCGTTACCCAATCTAAATAAGATTACACTGGGAAAGGATTCTTGATTAACAGCTAATAGTTGAGCAAAATCTAAATCTACCGTTAAGATAATTCGTCCTTCAGTACGAGCTAGATCGAGAATTTCATCATCTGGTAATCTTTGTAATCCTTTTTCTCGTAAATGGAAAACATCATAACCGCGATCGCGTAACCAATCGATAGTACGTAATGAAATTCCCATATGCGCCAAAAATTTCATTCAAATTATACAGTAATTTCAAAAGGATAAACGCTTTCTCTAATCAATAAAGCAGCATATTGCAAAGATTGTTTAATATCATCTAATTTCAAATCGGGATATTTTTCGATGATTTCTTCAAAAGATTTGCCATTTGCCACGAGGTTAACAATTAAAGCCGTCCGTTTCGCCTAGGTACTTAATGTAATGCGATCGCCACGGCTTAAAAGAGTAATTATTAATCAATCATAAGTTCTCCCTTTCCACGCCCCACCCTGACCTTGATAGTATTTAATTGCCGAATCGATAGTCATTAAAGTGTATAAAAAAGCGATCGCTGGTAATAATCCTGTCCAAGCCCAAGACAGTTTATAGAGTCTGATCGTGGGGACATAAGCCCAGATCATCAGTGACCAAGTAATAGCACAGGTGCTAAATACTAGCCAGTTACTAGTTACTAGTCCCCAAATCATGCCAATGGGGGCAATTAAGTAAACTATGACCATGGCGAGCGTCGTGCCGATTAATAGCAGCGGAGAATAATTTAGCTGGGTATAGGCAGTGCGGGCAATAGTATTCCAAATTACTTTTAAATTATCGTAGCCTCTCAGGCTAATAGTAGTTTCGCTCAAGCCCAACCAAATGTTTTTTCCTTGAGATTTCACTGCTTTTGCCAAAGAACAATCATCAATTAGAGCATCTTTGATCGTCGCAATACCGCCTATTTCTAATAAAGCCTTGTTGCTAATTAAGATGCAGCCCCCCGCCGCCGCCGCCATCGGCTTGTGCCAGTCATTTACCCAAGAAAATGGATAAAGCTTTTGAAAGAAAAAGACAAAGGCAGGAATTAATAATTTTTCCCAAAAACTCTGACAGCGCAGCAATACCATTAGGGAGACTAAATCTAAGTTTTCTGTTTCTGCTTTAGCAATTAACTGAGTTAAATTATCAGGATCGTGTTTGATGTCTGCATCGGTGAATAAAAAATAATCGGGTGCAGGGATTTGGGCTTGAGCATATTCAATACCCTGGTACATCGCCCAAAGTTTGCCTTTCCAGCCTGATTCTAAAGGCTTGCCAGTAATTACTTTTAAGAGATCGCTTTTACCTAGTTGAGCAGCAGTTGCCAAAGCAATTTCGCTAGTGCGATCGCTACTATTATCATCAACTAATGCGATCAAAAACTCACCCTGATAATTCTGGTTTAACAGAGAAGTCAAACTAATTGCGATCGCTTCGGCCTCATCTCTGGCGGGGACAATAGCCCAGACACGGCGATAAGTCTCGAGTTTAAGACTACCTTCTACGCGCTGCTTTGCCTGCCAAAAGTCTCCCCAAAACAACAAGAGAAATAACCAAACGCTTAAGGACAAAACCGCTACAACAATTACTAACATTTTATTTTCAACCAGCTCTGCTTGCGATCTCCTGACTTTTAATCTTTGTAGTCCATACCATTAATGCCCAGCGAAAAGGGAACAATTAAATCGAAGCTCAATCTTATCATTCAAGCGATCGCTACCTATGAACTCTAACTATTTGTGGTTGATTTTTAGTACTTTTCTCATTTTTCTAATGCAGCCAGGGTTTATGTGTTTGGAGTCTGGCATGACTCGAACTAAAAATAGTATCAATGTAGCCATCAAAAACCTGATCGATTTGGGCATTTCCATAATTTTGTTTTGGGCAGTGGGTTACGGTATTAGTTTCGGTGACTGCGTAGTAACCATAGCAGGCATAATTGGCTCAAATCATTTCTTCTTTAATCCAGAATTTTTTTCAGCTCGAGAAATTATTTTCTTCATTTTTCAAATGATGTTTTGCAGTACTGCTGCGACGATTGTTTCGGGTGCTACCGCCGAGCGACTGAGATTTCGAGCTTATGTAATTGTCACCATAATTATTTCTGGTCTAGTGTATCCTGTATTTTGTCACTGGGTCTGGAATGATTGTGGTTATTTAAAACAACTTGGATTCGTAGATTTTGCTGGTTCTACGGTAGTTCATGGTATTGGTGGTTGGGTCGCTTTGGCTACCATTTTGGTTGTAGGTTCGAGAACAGGACGATTTGATCGCTCGGGTAAAACTCATCACCTTCATGGTTCAAACCTATCTTTTTCTGTTCTGGGGGCAATGTTGATTTGGGTAGGATGGCTCGGTTTTAATGGCGGTAGCGTTCAAGCTTTAAACAGTACCGTTGCCCTAATAATACTCAATACCATGCTAGCTGGGGCAGCAGGAATGCTGTGTGCAGGATTAGTCAGTTGGCAAAGATTAAAAATTAATAAAGTGGAATTCTTAATCAATGGTTCTTTAGCGGGACTGGTTTCAATTACCGCAGTTTGTAATGCAGTTTCTCCAGTACTGGCAATTGCGATCGGTTCGGTTGGTGGAGCAGTAAGTATTTTAGTTAGCTATTGGTTACGCTATTGGCAAATTGATGATGCGGTTGATGCCATTGCTGTTCATCTTGGTGCTGGAATTTGGGGAACTCTAGCAGTCGCTTTGTTTGGTAATCCAGATATTCTTGATACAGGATTAAATCGAGTCAATCAGTTCTTCATCCAGCTATTAGGTCTAGCAGCTTGTGGCATTTGGGCTTTTGGAGTGACCTGGGTTTTACTCAAGATTATTAATCGTTTGATGCCTTTACGGGTTTCTTTAGCCGATGAGGAACGAGGATTAAACATTTCGGAACACTATGCTAGAAACGCAGTATATGAAATGCTCCAGGTAATGGATCGACAAGCAGCCGATCAAGACCTAAGTATTAGAGTTCCCGTAGAACCTTTTACCGAAATTGGTTACGTAGCTAGTCATTACAATCGTGTGATTGATTCTCTCGCAGGTTCGACGCAACAGTTAAAGCAATTCAATACTGAATTGGAACAAAAGATTGAGCAACGCACTGGCGAACTCTTGAGCGCCAAAGAAAAAGCTGAGGTGGCTAATCAAGCTAAAAGTGCCTTTATTGCCAATATGAGTCATGAACTGAGAACCCCGCTCAACGCTATTCTTGGTTTTGCTCAATTGATGGCTCGCAATCAGACTTTACCCGCCCAAGAAAAAAAATATACTGACATCATTAATCGCAGTGGCGAACATTTGTTATCACTAATCAACAATGTTTTAGATTTATCTAAGATTGAGGCAGAACATTTGACCTTAGACTTAGTTGATTTCGATCTTTATGCTTTTTTAGATAATTTGTCACAAATGTTCGTTCTTAAAGCATCCAGCAAAAATTTGCAGCTTGAGTGTGAAATCGATCCTGCAACTCCCAAATATATTCAGGCTGACCAGGGAAAATTACGTCAAATCGTGCTTAATTTACTGAATAATGCGCTTAAATTTACCGACCAAGGAGGCGTAATCCTCAAAGTTTTTCCTGCTGCCGAAGTCGTCGAGCAAGATAAAAGTCTTAAGTTAATCTTTGCGGTTGAAGATACAGGACAGGGTATAGCAGTCGAAGAGTTAGATACTCTATTTAATCCTTTTACTCAAACTGAATCAGGAAAAAATGCTGAGGAAGGAACGGGGTTAGGACTTGCTATTAGTCGTAAATTCGTGCAGCTAATGGGAGGAGATATTAAAGTTCGCTCGACAGTAAACCAAGGAAGTGTCTTTAGCTTTGACGTAGCCATCAAAATTGTGACCCCAGATCGACTTCCCAAGCGCGTTAGTCCATTAGTTATTGCCTTACCGCCAAATCGACAGTGCCGAATTTTAATCGTGGATGATAAGCCTTATAACCGAGAGCTGTTAGTCAAAATGCTTGAGCCGATGGGTTTTGAGATTAAGACAGCAGCCAATGGCGATCGCGCGATCGCTCTCTGGCGACAATGGCAGCCCGAGCTTATTTTTATGGACATCAGAATGCCCCAGATGAATGGTCATGAGGCGATACAGATAATCAAAGGCGATACTTCATCCAATACTAAAATTATTGTTTTAACCGCTAGTGCATTAGAAGAAGAACGAGCTAGTATCTTAGCTTTGGGCTGTGATGACTTTATGCGCAAGCCTTTTAAAATGGATGAACTGGTGTTAATGATGGCGAAGCATTTAGGGGTGTGCTATACCTGTGCAGAAGAAAACTCGGTTCTGGAATCTCAATTACCTTTATCAGCTTTGGATCGCGATTCCTTTACCACCATAGCCGATGAATTAATTTTAGAACTCCAGCAATCCATTATGGAAATTGATTTAGACAAAATTGAGCAGATTGTCGAGAAGATTAGTCAGGAAAATGAATTACTAGCCCAAATGATCGAGCAACATATTAGTAATTTTGAATACGAGCATATTTTAAATATATTGCCTCTTAATTAACGTTGTCTAAGGAAAATTGAATAATGAGAAAAATAATGGCTGCTCAGGAGTTAAATAATATCCTCATTGTGGATGATACTCCGCAAAATTTACATTTACTAGTCGATATTTTAACTAAATACGATTATAAAGTTAGACCTGTGCCTAACGGTAAGCTAGCTCTTTCCGCAGCCGAAATTAATCCACCAGATTTAATTTTATTAGACATTATGATGCCTGGTCTTAATGGTTATGAGGTATGTAAACAGCTAAAAAGCAATCCTAAAACTAAAGACATTCCCGTAATTTTTATTTCTGCCGTGAGTGAAGCGGTGGATAAAGTCAAGGCGTTTGCGATCGGTGGTGCTGACTATATTACTAAGCCATTCCAAATGCACGAAGTGCTGATGCGAGTCAAAAATCAGCTAGCGATCAAAAATTTGCAACACCAGCTCAAAGTTAAAAATGAGCGGCTAAACCAGAGCATAACTCAGCTTAAACAAAGCCAAAAGAAAACATTTGAATTTCAAAAACATTTAGCATTAGCCAAGATTACTTCGGGTATTAGCGATCAGGTCAATCATTCTTTAAGCGAAATCAACAATATTTTAGCAGAAATAAAACAATTTGGTCAAGCTAATTTGCAGAATATACCTGCTTTTTTGGCTAACATTTCTCCTCAACAACAAAATTATTTTGTTGCTTTATTAAGACAGGCTCAAGATAATCAGATTAATCCTTTATTATCCCCCGCAGCTAAACAAGAATTAAAGACTAAAATCGTTGCTAAATTGGCAAAATATTCCTTAAAAAATGTAGATAAGATTGCTGAAATGCTAATCGGATTGGGATTTGATGAAGAAATAGAAGAGTTAATACCTCTATTGACCAGCGAGAATTCTTGGTCAATTTTAGACAACGCCTATTTAATTATTAGTTTATACCAAAGCAGCGAAAAAATTACCGATTCTACGGTTAAAATCAGCAAAGTAATTGCAGCATTTGAAGACTATGCTAATATTCAAAATACTGAAACGGACAAACGTCTGGCCAATATTAAAAACACGGTCGAGCAAGCTTTAAAATCATTAACTCCACAAATTACTTCAGGGATACAGATCATTAAACATTATGGCAATGTTGCTACGCTCTACTGTTATCCTGAAGCACTACAAAAAGTTTGGTTTCACCTGATCGAGAATGCGATTGAGGCTATAGGTACTTACGGAATATTAACGATAAACATCTATCAACAGCAAAATAATTTAATGGTAGAGATCATTGATACGGGAGAAAGTATTGCTCAAGAAATGCTCAACCAACTCTGCGATCCTTTTTTCACTACTAAAGCTTCAGAAAACAAAATGGGATTGGGACTGGCGATCGCCAAACAAATTGTCGAACAGCATGATGGCAGTATTGCGGTTAATCTTCTTTCAGGAAAAATGACTTTGCCAGGCAATACTAAATTTACCGTTTCTTTGCCGATTAGCGCGATCGCAACCTAGAGACTAAGATGTCACCCTACTAAAAAAAAGGCTACCAGTCGGCAGCCTCAATAGTTATCCAATATGTATTCAATTATAAGGAGTAAGCTAACTAAGCTTTTTTACTCTTGGTAAAATAATCGCTCAAAGCATCAGCGATAATTTGATTCATTGGTCTGCCTTCTTTCTCGGCAATCTCTTTTAGGCGGGGAAAAATGTCATCGGGAACGCTAACACGACGCTGATTTTTGCGAGATTTGCGTTTAGTAGTATCTGTATCCATATAGCTTCCTATGGTGTAGTTTTCAGAAAAATTACGAATGGCAGAGAATCCAACGCGATTGCAGAATGAACCAAAGCTTTCTGTTGATTTGCGATTCTGCTTGAAGAACACAAAAATAGGCTCAAAGAAAGTTTCTAGCTCTTCTACTGACAGCTTCTGTTCGTAGGGTTGAGCTAGCTGAGTTTGGTTGGGTGTGCCTCCAAGCCAGATTTGGTATTTGCCTGGTGCGCTGCCAACAAATCCTAGCTCTGCCATGTAGGGACGAGCGCAACCGTTGGGACACCCAGTCATGCGAATCACGAAGTGTTCGTCTACCATTCCTAGTTTATTCAATAATGTCCTGATGCGATCGGTAATTCCTGGTAAAGCCCGCTCGGATTCAGTTACTGCTAGTCCACAGGTAGGTAGTGCAGGGCAAGCCATCGAATAGCGAGTTAATGGCTCGATCGCCTGGGGATCGGTTTCAATACCTCGGTTAACCAAGATATCTTCCACCCGTTCTTTGTGTTCTGGAGCAATATCACTAATAATAATATTGTGGTTGGGAGATAAGAGCATTGGCACGTTTAGCTCCTGCACGATCTCTCTCAGGGCGGTTTTTAGCTGGAAAGCTCCCTCATCTTTCACTCTGCCGTTTTCGACACCGATGCCAAAGAACCAGTTTCCATCACCCTGTTCATACCAGCCAAGAAAATCTTGGTATTGCCAAGCAGGTAGCTTTTTATATGGCTTAAATTCTTTACCAAAATATGATTCGACTTTGGCTTTAAATTTATCTACACCCCAATCATTGATCAGATACTTCATCCGAGCATGACGACGATTAAAGCGATCGCCATAGTCTCTTTGAGTAGCTACAATTGCCTTAACTAGATCGTAAACGTCTTCCTTATCGATATAGCCAATCTCATCGGAAATACGAGCAAAAGTTTCTTCCTTGTTGTGAGTCCGTCCTAAACCACCGCCAGCTAGCACGTTGAACCCCTGCAATTCGCCCTTGTTATTAGTCATCACTACCAAACTAATATCGTGGGTATATACATCAACAGAGTTGTCTCCAGGGACAGTAACGCAGATTTTGAACTTGCGGGGTAAAAACTGCTCCCCATAAATCGGCTCAGGGCTATTTTCGACAATCATGCCTCTACCCTTGCTTTGTCTGGCAGCCTTGACTTCTGGAGCTTCTTCGGCGCTGATGGCTTTCTCTCCATCTAACCAAATCTCATAGTAACCACCACTTTGAGGGTTGAGTAAATGGGCAATATTATTGGCATATTTAAAAGCATACTGATATTCGGGCTTGTTCTTGAATGGTGCAGGGGGAGACATGATGTTACGGTTGACATCTCCACAGGCACTTAGGGTAGAACCCATATTTTTCAGAATAGCCTTAATTACTTTTTTTATATTTTGCTTTAATACTCCGTGAATCTGAAACCCCTGACGAGTTGTTACTCTCAGTGTGCGGTTGCCATACTCTTCGGATAGGCGATCTAAAGCCAAAAACAGTTCTGGTGGAACGAACCCTCCTGGAGAGCGAGTACGCAGCATCATCTGATAGTCTTTCTCTTGTCCTTTGAGGCGATTATCACGGTTGTCTTGCTGATAAGAGCCGTGAAACTTTAGGATTTGAATTGCATCTTCGCTAAAGTGAGTTGTATCTTGTTGCAGTTCGCTTAAAAGAGGTTCACGTAGAAAGTTGCTATGCTCTTTTAGTTTCTCTACTTTAGATACTTTTTTTTCGATAGGAGTCTGAACCATATTCTTCTTATAATAAATACCAGGAGGATTGTTTTGCTTGTACTGTTTTGTGGTTTGAGGTTCTTTTTTATCTTAGCGTTTGCGATCGGCTACGACATCAAAATATTTGATTAAGACTAAAGCGCTATAAAATAAGCGTTTTTTTGAGTTACTAAAAGCAATTTTAGATTTCAGAATGAATTACACAAGATAATCTAGCTACAGCAGGCTCGATCGCAGACACGATATTTGCCACTGGCATTGCTAAGCAGCAGAGACAAATTATTTTGATTTACTCTTAAATGTTTGATTTACTTCATAGGTTTTAATCAACAATCTATAATTTTCTCACTAATGTCATTGCTGAGGAAAACTAATAAAGCCTGTGACAGCAAAGATATGAGTCCAAGATTTAGAGAGAGATTTTTAACCAATTCTGTTTAAACAGAGAATTAGTATTTTCGCATTTTGGTAACAAAGAACACAAGTTATTGGCTACTTGTGCTTACAAAAGTTATCTTCTTAAGATTTAATCAGTGGCAATCTGTGCCAGCCAACAAAAATGCAAGTGTCCTAAGCGTATCGATCCACTAGTTTTCGTTAGCTTGAGGATTTTTATAACCAAAAAAGTCAATTCGATAATCAGTAATAGAAACTCCTGTTTGTTTCTCTATTTGCTCGATCATCGATTTGGGTAACTCAATCTGTAGGTCAATAATTTGATTAGTATCTAGGCAATTAACGTGACTATGAGAATCACTGATATTGCCGTATAGTCTGCCATCAAAACGCTCGACACACTCAATTACGCCCCCACCAGAGAGAGCATCTAAATTTTGATATACCGATGTGTGGCCAATTTGCTTACCCTGTTGGTTGAGCAGATCGTAGATCTCTCTGGCAGAAAGATGATTTTCGTTATTCCACAGTAACTCTAAAATATATCGACGCTGACGGCTTACTCGCATTCCTAATTCTTGGCAACGAGCTAAAGCATCTTCTAGAGAATGAATTGGTTTGTGGTTTGCCTCTGGAGTTTTCATAAGGGAGGCTGAATTAATCTAAACTTATACATAGTCGTTACTACTTTAACTTAAAATATATATAAATGTCTATTGTAAAAACTAGTAAAGTTAATTTTAACTCAATAGATTTAGTACCTTTTTATCTTTGTAATATTTATTGTGACTGTAAAATTAGTTTTAGATACCAAAGCAATAAACAATTTAGATCTATCTCTTGCCAAAAACCAAATTGCACCTTTACTAAAGCAAATTGCTGACTATGAACAACAGCTACAGTTTGTGATTGATTTTCAGCGGGAAGAAAATGATCCCCGTGAGCTTTCCGAGATCCCCGAAATTAGACTTTGGTTTATCCGTTTAGATACGGTTTATCCTTGGTTACCGTTTTTCTTAGATTGGAAAGCAGGAGAATTAGCTCGCTACGCGGCAATGTTAGTTCCACATCAGTTTAATCGTAGTGAGGGTATTATATTTAATCCCGAAGCCTTAGAAATTTTTGTGATGAATAAGATCTTTGTTTTATCAGATTGGTTAAAAGAGCAGGGGATTGCAGAGCGATCGCGTTTAAAGTCAATGGCGCAACTATTTGGTTATGAGTTAGATGATGCTTTTTTTAAGATGATTTAGCAGCTTGGTATAGTCACTAACTATTTAAGATTGTTAAAAGTTGGTAGTTAGTAGTTACAATGTATTGCCTATTGCTATTAGGTGATGAAAGTTACTAGATTTGACGATCCCGTTCAGTATTACCAGAAGGTAGAAGGCTACTTGATTCAGCATGAGGCAACTCATTGTTTGCCTTTAGGAATTGGTAAAGCTTTATGTGGTCGTAAAAAAAGTGATGCCAATTTACCTTATTTAATAGTAGTTCATAATAATCACACTGTAGTAGCCACAGCTATCCTTACTCCACCTCGTAAGTTAATTCTTTCACAAGCGATCGATTCTAAATCAGTTGAGTTAATTGCAAAAGATTTAGCTGTCGATTTGCAATCTTTACCTGGTGTAATTGCACCATCAACTGAAGCCGAAATTTTCGTCACAACTTGGCAACGTTTAACAGGGCAATCTGGTGAATTAGCATTGGCGATGCGAATACATCAGCTTGAGAAAGTTAAAACAATCAATAAAGCTTCAGGTAGTCTCAGAATAGTAATAGAAAGCGATCGCCATTTACTAACAGATTGGGGACAGGCTTTTGAAACAGAGGCTTTAGGAGATAACGAACCGAAGTCAGACCACCAGCTATGGTTTCATCGGCATCTAGAGAACAAAAGCTTGTTTGTTTGGCAAGATGACGTAGTTGTATCAATGGCAGCCGCTGGCGGTGCAACACCTAATGGAATTAGAATTAATGCTGTTTATACCCCACCTGAATATAGAGGCAAAGGATATGCAACTTCTTGTGTAACCCAAATTAGCCAATTACTGCTCAATAAATACAAGTACTGTTTTCTCTTCACCGACTTAGCTAATTCCGCCTCTAATCATATTTATCGCAAAATTGGCTATTCACCTACAGGCAATATCAGTAACTATAGTTTTGATTAATTGATTGAATCTAGAGGTTACCTGCGATCGCTCTTGATATTTAACTTAAAGGCTGACAAAAAAGAATCAGCCCTGGTTGACATCAGCCAGGGCTGTATTATTGAGTCTAGAAAACAATGATGGTATGAATCTTAGTAGCCGTAGCCGTGAGGAAGGTATTGATTTACATCAACTTGATCTTGAACATTAGTTTGATTCGCATCTTGACCGATGAAGTTACCAGTACCAATAGCAGCAGCTTCGTTAGCGTTTAATTGGACTGAAGTTTGAGCATCGCCAGGAGTAGGAACTCCATAAGCATCCAAGTTTAGTTGGTTTTGGTAGCTAGTTTGGTCGGCGTTTTGGTGGATTAAGTTACCAGTACCGACAGCAGCAGCAGAATTTGTATTGTTTTGAATGCTAGTCTGGGCGTCTTGAGCGAAAGCAGTTAGAGGAGCGAAAGCGATAACAGCAGTTAGAATACCTAATGTAGATTTTTTCATTTTAGACCTCGTAAAAGTAAGATTTAGTGTGTGTGTTTTGCTTACATTTACTAGTTACGATTGGTCTATTTTTTTTATGCAGATTTACTTTTACGTTGTTTAGAGCCATGCCTTTATGCGAAGCGGTATGCTAAAGCCCGTGCATGATTCCCGTGCATGGTATATCCGAAGTGTATCCGCACAGAGACACCCTCGGACGATGCGAAGGACGCGCCTCCAGGCGCTAATCCTTTAGGGCGAGTCCTAAAGGATACCGCTTCACATATGCTTTAGTATAAGCTCCGCGTCGTCCTTTAGGACGGCTAGCTGACTCTTTCAGACTTGCTCCGCAAACTTGTCGCGGAGCAAGTCGTAGTAAAGTTTTAAATTGTGTTTAAATTGCTAAACTATGCTGCAAGAATTACGATAAAAAATACGTAATAAAGCAGTAGCTGCGACTAGCTTAATTACTTCTAGACTCCAGTAAATAATGTGCATAGCTGTCATCGAAGCAGTAGTTTCTGGAATGGTGAACATATCTAACGACATACCCAAACTGCTCATCTGCGGAGTCAGAATGTAGGTATAGGCAATGGCAATAGCTAACAATATCGTGGCCGTTAAAACAGTCTTGGCACTTATTTTATTGCTATTGCCGTAACCAAAGCGGTAAACCAAACATCCAGCTAAAATAGCAGCAGCACACAATAATTCCAGATGATTAAATGTGCCAAAAATTATATAGCCAGCACTAGCAAAACCTGACTCATTCATCATGCCACTAGTTAGCATTCCAGGAACGACTAAAAAGTCAAAAACTAAACTGCCGCTGAGCCAAAATCCTAAAGCAAACATAATCATTGTTGACCAGTTTACTGTTTTAGAATTACGAGGAGAAATTGCTTCCATAATGAATGAAGAGGAAAAAATTATTACTCTTTTAGCTTAACTAATAATTTCCTCGCTCTGTATAACGAAAGGTAAAGACTTTTGAAGAAGCTATAAGGCATAAGCTATATGCTTTGAGCTTAATAATATCAAGTATTAAAACCTAGTTAAAAGTAGACTAAGCAAGGCTTAAAATTATCATCATTATTGCCAAATCGATCGCCTTAAATTAATTTTTTTTAACTAGTTCAAGTTAAGTATTGCTGTTGAATTTCCTCGATCGAAAATAGAGCCTGAAACTTAATTCCTTTTGACTGATATAGTTCGCTTCCC
This sequence comes from Coleofasciculaceae cyanobacterium, assembly GCA_036703275.1. Lineage (NCBI taxonomy): Bacteria > Bacillati > Cyanobacteriota > Cyanophyceae > Coleofasciculales > Coleofasciculaceae > Coleofasciculaceae cyanobacterium. The sequence continues at coordinate 16,313 of DATNPK010000092.1, forward strand.
CCTTGTTTTCGATCTACCAAAGAAAGAATTTGCGTTACTTGATATCCAGCATCCTGTAGCCTTTCAACTGCTGTTAATGCCGATCCTCCTGTAGTAACCACATCTTCTAAGACAACTATTTTTGCTCCTTGAGCTAGAGACGGTCCTTCAATATAAGCTTTTGTCCCATGTCCCTTAGGTTTTTTACGAATAATCAGGGCGGGAATAGAGTTATTTTCATAAGCAGAAACAACGCTTACCGCTGAAACCAGAGGATCTGCACCTAGAGTAAGACCAGCTACAGCCTCAGTGCCATCTGGTAATAGTTTGAATAGCAAGCGACCCAAAGCTAATGCTCCTTCAGCTCTCAAGGTTACCTGTTTACAATTGATATAGTAAGAGCTTTTTGCCCCTGAGGATAAAACAAAGTCTCCTGCAACATAAGCATATTTAACGATTAAATCTAATAAAATCTGCCGTAAAACATCGCTATTAGCTGTAGCTAAAGAGGAATAAGAAATCTGTTCCGTGTTCATATACTGTGAGATGAAAAAGATTGTGGACTGTTCTTTGACTAATTCTTCAGCTAGGATTGAGCAGAAGTCAATTGACAAATATAAATAAAGTAATGTCTATTAAGTCTATTAAGTTTACTAAATTATGTAAAGTTATAGCGATCGCAACTATTGCTAGTTTGTTTTCTCCGGAAGCTAAAGCCGAAACAACATCTTTAAGTGAAGCGTTTGAAGCTGCTTATTACAAACATGGCGAAAATGCTTTCAGTCAGAGCGGTATTTTGGGTCAAAGAAATACTATCGTAGGTATTCCTAAATTTCCCGAACAGGATATTGCTGCTGATGGCAAAGAAGTACACAAGGTCTATGAACTAGGTTTGAAATTACAAACTTCAACAGGAGAACCTCTAATTACTAAAGATTTAGATAACCCCTATGATACCTCTTTGCAGGAAAATCCTAGCCCTGGTTTGATCGAGTAACGCCTTGAGCTATTAGCCTTAAGTAAATAAGACCCATATTGGATTGGAGTGGGATGCAGAAAAATGTAGTCTCAAAAGCAATTGATAGATTATGCTTTTACCTCATTCCTCGTCCCGCCTCCTTCATCCGGGGAAAAAGTCCAGGGTGCAGGAGTTGAACCTGCCTTGCACAAATTATGAGTTTGTTGCCTAAACCGCTCGGCCAACCCTGGATATTTATCTTTTTTCTCTAGTAGACCATTATATTAGTAAGTCTGGTATCTTTGACAACATCCAGCAAAAAAAATTGTGCTCGTATGAAGCTAAAAATTAATTTGTGGCTCACTATATTTTTATTCCTAATGATGCTTTTGGCTGGCGTTGCTAGCTCTTATGTAGGCTATTTTATGGGTAGAGAAGCACTTAGGGTGGTAACTCAACCAAACGTTAATTCTAATGACAAGACGCTGAATCAAAAACCTTTGGGTGGAGAATACAAAGGCTTAAAAATCATCAAAGAGAAAGATATATTACAAAGGGTGTATAACTTAGTCAATGAGCAGAAGAAATAATGATTGAGCAAGTTAGTTGCCTAATTGAAGCTAATATCACTCATCTTTATATTAGTTAATTGATGACTGAACCAAATTTATTGTTAACTTTCATTGGTGTTTTCCTGTTAATTGCGATCAATGCTTTTTTTGTTACCGCAGAGTTTTCGATTGTTTCGGTTCGTCGCTCTCGCATCAGTCAGCTAGTTAAGGATGGAGACGTTCAGGCTCAAACTGTACAGTCTCTTCAAAGAAGTATCGATCGCCTTCTCTCTACCACTCAACTAGGTATTACTCTGTCTAGTTTAGCACTAGGATGGGTGGGAGAAAGAACTATTGCGGTGTCAATTATCGCTCTAATTCAGCGTCTCAGCTTCCCTACTTACCTGTCCGAGACAATCGCTCACTCGATCACTGTGCCTCTGTCATTTATCATCTTGGCATATCTGCAAATTGTCTTGGGAGAACTTTGCCCCAAGTCCGTGGCGTTGATGTACCCCGAAAAACTAGCGCGATTTTTTGGTCCTCCCAGTGTAGTAATCGCCCGTATTTTTCGTCCTTTTGTCGCCATTTTAAACTTATCTACTCGTCTGTTGCTCAAGCTAGTAGGAGTTGAATATAGTGGGGAGGGATGGTATGAAAAAGTTACCTCAGAAGAATTACAGTTAATTATTGCCACTGAGAGAGAATCTATTGGTTTAGAAGCCGAACAAAGACAGCTACTCAAAAACGTCTTTGAATTTCGTGACGACACTGCCGAAGAGGTGATGATTCCCCGCACCGATATCGAATTTCTCTCGCTAAACACTACTTTTGAAGAGTTTTTACAAATAGTCGTAGAGAAAGGATATTCTGGATATCCTGTCATTGGCGATTCTCTAGACGATATTCGCGGCATTATCCACTATAAAAAGTTATCTGCGCCATTAGCTAAAGGAGAGCTGCACCACGATTCTACTTTAGAGCAATGGCTTGAGCCTGTCGGCTTTATTCCTGAGTCTAGATCTCTTAATGAACTGTTACCTTCAATGCAGCGATCGCAGCAAAAGATGGTTATAGTCATCGATGAATTTGGCGGCACTTCAGGATTAATTACGCTTCATGACTTAATTGCTGAGATTGTCGGTGATGCTGGTAATGACCCCGAAACTGGAATCGAAGCTATTCAAAGGCTAGATGAAAATACTTTTCTAGTTTCGGCGCAAATAAATCTTGAGGAAGTTAACGAACAATTAGAACTAACTCTCCCTTTAGCCGAAAATTATAATACTTTAGGCGGCTTCTTGCTAGAGCAGTGGCAGAAGATACCTGAGCAAGGAGAAAAGCTGCAATATAAAGAGCTGGTCTTTACCGTGACCGTTGCTGATAGTAATCGCCTATATCAGATTTTGATTCACCGCTAGTTTAGTCTTTAAAAATTCCTCATCCAGCAAAAAATTAGATTTATGATGAATTAAGATTCACATAGAGCACGATGCGACAGTTTTTTTAACATTACTTAACATAATGCCGAAAATCTTTAAAAAACATTAAGCTTTAAAAGTAAAGAACAATTTTAAACAGGAAAAATTTTTGCCTGACTTCAATTTTGACCATAATTCAGTACATTCCTCCTTAGGTCAACAAAAAGAGAATTTGGTGGCAGCGATCGCTTTAAGAATTCGGCAGTCTTTGGATTTAGAACTTATTCTTAAGCAAACAGTGGCTGAGGTCAGACAATTTTTGCAGACAGATCGGGTACTAATCTATCGTTTTGAGCCAGACCTAAATGGTGTTATTGTCGTCGAATCGGTTAAGAAAACAGCTCAGAGCGTTTATGATCATAAAATTAAAGATCCCTGTTTTGCCGCTCAACATCTCGAAAGATATAAACAGGAAAAAGTCCATATCATAAATGATGTGTCAACCGCTACATTAGCATCCTGCTATAAAGATGTGCTGACAAATGTTGGAGTATGGGCAAATTTAGTCGTGCCGATTGTCGCCAGTGAAGAACTATGGGGACTTTTAATTGCCCATCATTGTGAGTCACCTCGTCAATGGCAGGCTTCAGAAGTTGAACTTCTCAAGCAATTAGCAACCCAGGTAGGAATCGCGGTGCAACAGGCAGAACTTTACGACCGAGTTCAAAGTCTGAACAGCTATCTGGAGGAAAAAGTTAGACAGCGTACAGCCACGCTACAAAACTCATTTAAGTTTGAAACCTTGACTCGTAAAGTAACCCAAAAAATACGCGATAGTTTGGATGAACCGCAAATTTTGCAGACAGTCACGCAAGAAATTGGGCAAGTTCTCAATATAGAACGTTGCAAGATTGAGCTTTACGATCGCGATCGCACTACAGCGGAAGTGGCTTATGAGTATACTACTAAATTGCCCAATTGCCAGGGAAGCATTCGACAGGTTGCCGATTTTCCCGAACTCTATCAGCAGCTACTGCACAAAGAATCACTTCAGTTCGTGGAAAAAGTTCCCGAACTTAATCCGCTCAATGTTCAAGCAACCAGATTGGTTTGCCCTATTTTTGACGATCGGGGAATTTTAGGAAATCTTTGGCTATTGCGACCTAAAGAGCAATTTTTCCAGTCATCTGAAATTATGCTGGTAGAGCAGGTTGCTAATCAATGTGCGATCGCTATTAGACAAGCTCGACTATATCAACAATCGCAAATACAGGTCAAAGAACTGGCTCGATTAAACTTTTTCAAAGATAATTTTCTCAAGACTATTTCTCATGAATTGCGGACTCCCATGAGCAGCATTCAGCTAGCTTCAGAAACATTGGAGGTTTTACTGGAAAAGGAAATAGGCAGCCATAGATCTGCTACCTTTACTAAAGTTTTGAATATTTTTCGCTCTGCTTGCAACAGGCAAAATCAACTGGTAAATGATCTGCTTACTCTCTGCTATATTGATGCCCAACAAGAATTGATGACAATGCAATGGATTGATTTGTCAGTATGGCTACCGCAAATTGTTGCACCATTTAAAGAGCGGGTTAACAATCAACACCAAGCTTTAATTATCGATCTCGAGCCACATTTACCCCAGTTTAAATCAGATATCTCAACTATTAAGCGGACTCTAGCTGAATTAGTAAATAATGCTTGTAAATATACTCCTAGCGGAGAAACTATTACTGTTACTGCTTCATCAGTAGATGACGGAATTAAACTTAGCGTGTGCAATACAGGAATAGAAATACCTCCATTAGAACAACAGCGAGTTTTTGACAAGTTTTATCGCATTCCCCATCATGACCCTTGGAAATTCGGCGGGACTGGTATGGGACTGGCTTTGGTCAAAAATATGCTCAAATTGCTTAATGGCAAGATTTATTTGCATAGCCAACCAGGAAAAACTGTTTTTACGATTGAACTTCCCTGTGAAACCATAAAAAGTTAAATATTCGGTTAAGAATAAATGGTTTGATCTACATAATTAATTTAATGGCAAATTTTATCTTATTTATTATCTAGCACCATGACCATAAGTAGCGATCGCCCAAAACTGATTAACTTTTATACTTCTTTGATTGGCAAGAAAATTATCACAGGTGTCACAGGATTGGGTTTGTCTCTGTTTGTTCTGTTGCATATGGCGGGAAACTTGACTTTGTTTGCGGGTAACAATCAATACAATCAGCTAGCGCATTTTCTCGAAAATTTAGGCATTTTACTCTATTTAATTGAGTTTACCTTATTAGGATTGGCGATATTTCATGTTGTGGTCGGTGTCTCAATTAAACTGAACACTTTCAAAGCTAGACCAGTCGGCTACAGTCAGTTTAAAAGTGTCGGTGAACCAAGTAAACAGTCGCTAAGTTCCCGCAGTATGCTGGTTACGGGCGTAGTGTTGCTGGGATTTCTGATCTTACACCTATCGATTTTTAAGTTTGGAACATATTACTCCACGGTGGTTAATGGTGTGGAGATGCGAGATTTATCTAGTTTGGTGATCGAGAAGTTTCGTAACCCAGTATATGCTTTCGGCTATACAGGAATAATGATTATCTTAGCTTTTCATCTGCGCCATGGTATTTGGAGTGCCTGGCAATCAATTGGCCTACTCAATTCTAAAATTAGTCCTGCCGTTTACGCGCTCGCACTTATTTTAGCCATTTTAATTGCGATCGGCTTTATAGCTTTACCTTTGTCTATTTACTTTGGCTTTATTACGGGTAGCTAAACAAGATTTTTATGACTAAATTAAGCTAATGCAAATAGGTTTAATTTAGGTTTTGTAACATTATATATGAACTAATTCGGTACGAAAGCGATCGCTGATAACTTCAGGCTGGAGATCGCTTAAAAAAGAATATTTATTAGTGGCAATATCTAGCAAACGTTCATAACGTTCTTGGTCCTAAACATCGCTACTGTAATTTAAACCCAGTTAGGCAATTGAGCGAATCTCTGTAAGTATTTTAAACATATTTTGCGATGCCTCAAAAAATCCCATGCTACGCTACATTGATTATTTTATTAAACTGAAATTCAGCTATTTATTGCAAACCACTATACTAAGAAATAAATTTACTATTTTTTCATCCTTCTGTCCTCATTCCTTAAAAATGCTCGACCCCAAAATTCCTCCAGGTAGACTGCAAGACAAATGGGACTACTATAAAGATCACTGCAAGTTAGTTAGCCCTGCTAACAAGAAAAAGCACACCATCTTAGTAGTCGGTACTGGTTTAGCGGGTGCTTCAGCAGCAGCTACCTTGGCAGAGTTGGGTTATAACGTCAAAAGCTTTTGTATTCAAGACTCTCCCCGTCGCGCCCACAGTATTGCAGCCCAGGGTGGAATTAATGGGGCAAAAAACTATCCTAATGATGGGGATACAATATGGCGATTGTTTTACGACACGATCAAAGGTGGCGATTATCGTTCTCGCGAGGCTAACGTCCATCGTCTAGCGCAGATTAGTAATCAAATCATCGATCAGTGTGTGGCACAGGGCGTACCATTTGCCCGGGAATATAGTGGGTTGCTAGCTAATCGTTCTTTTGGTGGGGCGCAGGTATCACGTACCTTTTATGCGCGGGGACAAACGGGACAACAGCTATTACTGGGGGCATATAGTTCCATGTCGCGGCAAATAGCTGAGGGAAAAATCGCGATGTTTTCTCGGCGAGAAATGTTGGACTTGGTATTAATTGACGGCAAAGCCAGAGGAATTATTGTTCGTAACTTAATTACGGGAGAAATTGAGCGTTACGTAGGGGATGCAGTGCTACTTTGTACTGGTGGCTATAGTAATGTTTTCTATCTTTCTACTAATGCCCGTAACTCGAATGTTACCGCTGCTTGGCGATGTTATAAGCGCGGGGCTTTATTTGCTAATCCTTGTTACACTCAAATTCATCCTACCTGTATTCCTGTATCGGGTTCTTATCAGTCTAAGTTAACCTTAATGAGTGAAGGGTTGCGCAATGATGGGCGGGTATGGGTACCAAAACAGCCAGGAGACAAACGCCATCCCCACCAAATCCCTGAAGCCGAAAGAGATTATTATTTGGAAACCAGATATCCCAGCTTTGGTAATCTTGTCCCCCGTGATGTGGCTTCTCGTAACGCAAAGCAGGTAACTGATGAAGGTAGAGGTGTTGGCGAAACAGGACTTGCGGTTTATTTAGACTTTAGAGATGCGATCGCGCTTTTAGGTCGAGAACTAATCGCCGAACGTTACGGTAATCTCTTTGAGATGTATGAACGCATCACAGGCGAAAATCCCTACGAAGTTCCGATGCGGATTTATCCTGCCGTTCATTATATTATGGGTGGCTTGTGGGTAGATTATAACCTGATGAGTACTATTCCTGGCCTGCACGTTCTGGGCGAAGCTAATTTCTCCGATCATGGCGCAAACCGTCTGGGTGCGAGTGCCTTAATGCAGGGATTAGCCGATGGTTATTTTGTCATTCCTTACACTTTGGGTAACTATATTGCTACCACTGATTTACCCCCCGTTGCAACTACTCACTCCGCTTTTGAGGAATCTGAAGCTACGGTTAACACCAAAGTCAACAAACTATTAAATATTAAAGGAAAGAAAACCGTTACTGAATTTCATCGCCAATTGGGTAATATTCTCTGGAACAATGTCGGGATGTCTCGTAATCAAGCTGGATTAGAAAATGCGATCGCGCAAATTACCGCATTAAAACAAGAATACTGGCAAAACGTTAATATTCCTGGAGATGAGCATACCTTTAATAAAAACCTGGAATTTGCGGGTAGAGTTGCCGACTTTTTAGAACTTGGGGAATTAATGGCGCGGGATGCTTTAGATAGACATGAATCCTGTGGCGCACACTTCCGCGAAGAATGCCAAACTCCAGAAGGGGAAGCACAACGTGATGATGATCATTATGCTTATGTTGCCGCCTGGCAATACGAAGGAGATGAAAAAACTCCTGTTTTGCACAAAGAACAGCTAGAGTTTGACAATGTTGAATTAACTCAACGTAGTTATAAGTAAGTTGTTGAGTTTAAATATAGTTAGTCATTGTCTGGATAATTGGGGGAAAGAGCGATCGCGCATCAACACCAAATAGCTAAATTTAAGTTAATTTGACACCTGTAAACTTGAACCCTTTTCATCTTTATAGACTTCAATTCGGGTTTGGAAAGCCTCTCTAAACTGGGGCATATGAGTTACGGCAAGAATACAGGCAAAATCTGAGGCGATCGCATTTATCGCCCCAACTAATCGATTACAGCCTTCTGCATCCTGTGTACCAAAGCCTTCATCGACAATTAGCATTTGCAAAGATGTACCCGATCTTTGAGCTAGCAGTTTAGCTAAGGCTAACCGCACCGAGAAATTGATCCGAAATGCTTCCCCACCAGAATAGGTTTCATAGGGGCGAGTACCACCAGCATCGGCAATTACTATATCTAGGGTATCGATCAGCTTAGTTTTTTTCTTGGATGTTCCTTTAGAGGCTTTTTGAGTCAAAAACTGGACGTGAAACTGATTACCCGTAAGTCTGGCAAGAATTTGATTGGTTTCAGCTTCTAGTTGAGGCAAAATATTTTCAATGGTCAAAGCCTGAATACCATTTTTACCAAATGCCTGAGTTAATTCTTGATAGATGCGATATTGTTTTTCGTATTCTTTAAGTTGTTTTCCTGTATCTTGATATTGGACTTTTAAATTATCTATTTGAGTTAAAGATTGCTGGAGTCTACCACTACGAGAGATTAATTCATCTAGCTGTTGACGACGTTGATAAATTTGCCGATCTATAGTTTGAATTTCCTGACGATGATCGGCAATAGTTTCTTTTTGAGCCAGGTGTTCTTGCAGTTGTTCGTGGCTATTTTGTCGATCTTGAAGCCTTGTCTGTAATAGTTGCTCTAGTTCAATTAATTTTGCCTGGGTTTGAGGATATTCCTGCTGTGCCTTATGTAATTCCTGATGTTTTAACTGCCAAGATTGCGATTGTCTCAAGGAGGTTAACAGGTTGTGATGGGTAGTGCGATCGTATCCCAACTCTTGGATTTGGCGATCGAGCGAGTCGATCTGCTGTTGGATTGGCGAGTTGATATGTAGCTTTTCTAAACCAGTTTGTAGATCGCCAATTTCTTTGAGTAGTCGTGGCTTCTGCTCATCTAATTTTGCCTGACGCTTTTTGGCATCTTCAATCTTTGCCTGTTTAATTTCTGCCCATCGCAGGCTATTTACTTCTCCTCGAACTAGAGCGTGGGTTTGCTCATCATAATTCAGCGTCTGTAATTCTCCTGCTAAACGCTTAATTTCCGTCTGTAACTCTTCAGCGTAATGACCATTTTGCAGAGATAGCTCTAAATTATCTCTTTCCTCTTGAGTTACTTGCAGCTGATCGTATACGGCTTCGGTGGCTTCAAGTTGCGCTTCTAGTTGTCCAAACTGCTGTTGCAGAGAGTCATAGGGAGAAATTTCTTGTGATATGTCCTGATACTCTTGACGTAGTAGCTGCAATTCGCGATCGCAAGTAGATAATTGTTCTCGAATTACCCAAATTTGTTCTTGAATTTCCTTTTGCTGCTGCTGAGTTTTGCCAACTACCTGATGGCGATGATGTTCATCAAGAGGGCGATCGCACAACGGACAACTAGCTTCGGGGTTATCCAGCATTTCTAGCTTTTGCTTGAGTTCGTGTAACTGTCTTTCATAAATGCGCTGGTTTTCCTGTAGCTTAAAACGAAACTCTTTTCTTTCTGTACCTTTCTCTTCAACTCGCTTTTGATATACTCGTTTTTTATCTAATTCGCCAATCTGAGCATCTACGGTTAATAGTTGGTTGCGCTTTTCGGGAACTTTTTCGATATCTTCGGCTAGCTTTTGGGTTGCATGGTGCAGTTGCTCTAGCCTTGCCGAGAGTTTGGCTTCTTCACGATTAATTTCTCTTTCTAGATCGTTTTTTTGCTTGATTAAAGGAGAAATATATTGCTGCAAGCGATCTAATTCGCTTAGCTGCTGACGAGCTTTTTCTAGCTTGATTAGTGCCGCTTCTACATCCTGAGTTTTCCCCAATACTTTGGTTATTTCTTGTTCCTGCTGTTCGATACTTTCCAAGCGGGTTTGGATCTGGTTAATTTGCAAATTTAGCTGATTTTTGTGTTGGGCAAGCTGTTTTTCTAGTTGCTGTCTTTGCTGCTGTGCTTCTTGATGGGTAGCAAACTTAGCGGATAATTCTTTTTCTAAACTTTGCCAAGCGAGTAGCTGGTTGTAACCCTGGGTAATTTCCGTCTCTTGTTTAATTAAATTATTTAATGATGCTAGTTGTCCTTGAAGAGCATTGATATCCTTGGTAGCGCGATCGCAATCTTGAGCTAAGTTCTGATCTTGCGTCTGTTGAAAAGCTAGTTGTTTTTCCCAAGTCTGTCGCTGATATTCAATTGCTTGAAATTGCTGTAGCTTTTGGCGATCGCAATCTTGTAAAGCTTTTGATTTGGCTAATTCTTGTTGAAGATGTTCTAATTCTGCTGCGATCTCTTTTCTTTTTGCCAGTTCAATTTCTAACGGCTCTAAATTTTGTTTCAGCTGTTCGATCTTGCCCTTATATTCCTTTGCCGTATCTTTGGCTTGACTCGCCAACTGTTCATAGCGATCGAGCTTTAATAGGTCTGCTAATATCTGCTTCCGCTCACTAGGACGACGTAACATAAACTCATCTGCTCTTCCCTGACGCAAATAAGCTGAGTTGGTAAAGGTGTCGTAGTCTAACTTTAAACAGGAAATGATTTCATCCTGGGTAGCCCGCAACCCCTTAGCGGTAATCGATCTGAAATTACCAGCTTTAGTCTCCACCTGAAATTCTAGAGAACTACTTCTACCTCTCGTGCGCGAGCGAATGACGCGATAAATCTGATTATTGCAGCTAAAATCAAAGTCGACACGAAGGTTGTTTGCCCCACCGTTGATTACATCATCTTCAGTCGTCGCACGGCTTTTTCCCCAGATCACCCAGGTAATCGCTTCTAGAAGTGATGATTTCCCCGCACCGTTAGCGCCACAAATACAGGCTGTATGCAGCCCTTGAAAGTTTAAAGTAGCATCTCGATAACTTAAAAAGTTTTTTAGTGTTAGCTGCAACGGAATCATACTTTATGACAACGCCCTCGTATAAAAATAAAGCTTGTTAGTATCTTTGCATTAAGTTTCAGTCTAAAGTTGTAATTTCAGGGATTCCAGCTTTTGATGGCGGTATTTTACAAAAATTAACAAAAATTGTTATCTTAAATAGTGAATTATTCAGATCGTTAAATTCGTTAAATTAACTATAGTGCTAGCAGAGATTAATCCAGCTAACGCCTTAATCGTTGGAGCAAGTCAAGGAATCGGACTAGGATTTGTTCGAGCTTTGTTGCAGCAAGACAATGTTAAAAGTATTTACGCTACCTATCGCAGTCAAGATACGGCGGGTGAATTATTTGATTTAGAACGGCAGTACAGCGATCGCCTAAAATGTTTACAGGTTGATATCACCGCTGAATCTGAGATAGCAGCAGCAATCAAGCAGATTCAAGAGTCGGTCGAGCAGCTACATCTAGCTATTTATTGTGTTGGAGTACTCCACGATCGTAACCTGTCCCCAGAAAAAAGCTTGAGGCAAATTGATGCCGACAAGCTGATCTATTCCTTTCAGGTTAATAGTATCGGGGCGGTATTATTGGCTAAACATTTAATGCCTTTATTTAATAAACGCGATCGCAATATCTTGGCGTGTATCTCAGCTAAAGTCGGCAGCATTGGTGATAATCGCCTTGGTGGCTGGTATGGCTATCGGGCTTCTAAGGCGGCTCTAAATATGTTTCTTAAAACTACAGCGATCGAATATAGTCGTAGATGTCCTCAGACTATAGTAGTGGCATTACATCCAGGTACTACCGACACTAGACTATCTCAACCCTTCCAGAAAAACGTTCCTTCAGCTAAGCTATTCCCCGTAGAACATACGGTAAGTCTGTTATCTAAGGTAATCGCCGGTTTGGAAATAAAAGACAGTGGACAATTCTTTTCCTGGGATGGCACTCAATTGCCTTGGTGAATAGCTAATTTTTCTCTAATAAATTGTCAACTAGTTGAGGCGCTCGCTAAGTTTATCAAAAGAGTTTGCCTAACAGATGAGTATAATTGCCAGCCTCAAACTTATTTAGGTAATTGTCATTAGTTAATTCTTAAGATAAATAAACTAAGTTTATCTAAAAAAGCAGTATTGATTAATTATTTTAAATTTGATGCTCATAAATATTCAATCCTTATTGAGAATAAGCAACGAGGTTACGTTTTTTTGGGCTGCGATATATTTATTGAGAATGCTGTATCATTAATTATGAATACAATAGGTTATTTGTGTTCAATTTGGTGATTTTGACTAGACAAAATATTGCTCGAAGCACTATCATACTTAAATCGTAGAGAATTATACTGCTGGGCTTAAATGATAAAATTTACTTTACTTAATCTTAGCTTATTGACTAAGTATAATTGCTTATTCAACCAGCCTGGCAACAAATAGATCTTAAAAGTAATTTTAAAATTTTTACTCAGACTTTAGGCGCGATCGCATGGTAATTTTTGACGCAGATTAAACTTGCCTTCGCTCAAAAAACAGTAGAATCGGCAATATAAGAACAGGTAGCTTATTAGTATGTGCATCTAAATGTTAAAGACCTTAAAAAAAATATTAGGTGGGTTTGGAACACTTAACGGTGCAACTTATCCTTTTAAAGCCTCGATCACCTTTATTAAAAATCCCAGGTTAATTAAATATATTGCGATACCGATTCTAGTTAATATCGTAGTTGCGATCGCGCTTTATAGCGGGTTGTTGTACTTTGGTTGGCAGATTGTTGATGGAGTACAAGGAAATGTAACTGTGTGGTTAAACCAATTAATTACTAATCTGCCTCAATGGTTAGGATTTTTAACCTATCTTGTTTCAGGTTTAATTGTGATTGTGCGTTTCTTGTTAGTTGTAATTCTGCTGATTGCCACGGGATTTTTATTAACTCAATTTGGCGTGTTGCTGGGTGCGCCTTGGTATGGTCAACTGTCAGAACAATTAGAAAAGCACCGCACAGGGAAAGTTGAACTGATTGAATTAAATATAGTTAGCGATTTAAGCAGAGCGATTTTATACGAACTCAAAAAGCTAGTGTTAATTGCTTTAATCAGTATTCCCTTATTATTAATTAATTTCTTTCTAGGAATAGGAACAATTGTTTTTAGTGTGGGTTCACTTATCTTGACTACTACCATTGTCTGTTTAGACTTTTTCGATCCCTGTTTAGAAAGAAGACGTTTAACATTCCGCCAAAAGTTAGGTATAGTTTTCAAAAGTCTTCCTGCTAGCGGTAGTTTTGGCTTAGTATGTTTGGGACTAATTAGTATTCCCTTGCTAAATCTAATTACTATTCCTTTGTGTGTCGCCTCAGGAACATTATTTATTTGCGATCCCGAAGGGTACGCGGAGCGTAATCGCCAAATAAAACTCCTAGGACGTTCATCAAGTCTACCCGAAAGATAATCTGGCAATATTCATAAAAATACCCTACCAGAAGGCAGAGTATTAACATTCAATAAGTAAAAAGAAGTTACTTAAAGTATTGGTGCTGTAGAACTATTTGGCTGGGCTTTCGCCTTCAATATAAATAAACAAAAGCGCCATAGCAACGCCTGCGGCCACTAAGCCGACAAGAGGAACCATCGCAACAGGTAGCCAGGAAGCTGCATAATTGCCAATCATATTTAATTTTTCCTATTTTAAAATGAACGTTGACATCATGGATATTACTGTGAACCCCAACCCGATTAAGTTTAGTTATAAAGATTCTTAACAAAAAGCGAACTTAAACCAAGTTAAAGTGATGCTATTTAAGGGATACCTTAGATACAAAAATTAGGAGAAATTAAATTTTTATGAACGAATACAATGCGATTCAACCGCCAGGAGATCCTCAAATTGGCAATCTGGCAACGCCCCTTAACTCGTCGGATTTTAGTAAAAGCCTAATTCGTAACTTACCTGCCTATCGCGAAGGTTTGGCACCATTTCGCCGTGGCTTAGAAGTTGGTATGGCTCACGGGTATTTTTTATACGGACCTTTTTTGGTCTTAGGACCATTACGTGATACTCAAAGTGCCGATATTGGGGCTTTGCTCTCAGCCATTGGTCTAATAGCAATTGCAACTTTGTCTTTGTCTCTCTATGCTAGTGCTATGGGTGGCAAACCGACTGAAACGGTGACTACTGGCAGTGTACCTCAAGCTTTCTCTACTAAAGAAGGCTGGAGTGAATTTGGTAGTGGTTTCTTTATTGGTGGTGCAGGTGGAGCATTTTTTGCTTATTTCTTGCTCTCTACAGCTTACATAGGAGATTTTAGAGCGCTAATTCCTGGTTTTTAATCTGGCAAATTAAGATTAAAAAACTTAAAACGGTCTAAGATTTTTATTTAATCAACCGATCGATTAGAGCCTAGAGGTGACTCTGGGCTTTATTATTTAAATAAGTATTCAACAGATATATTGTTGATAGCTAGATATATTTTTTAAAGAAAATAAGTAGTTATTTGAGAGCAACAATGACAAATCTCTTACCTCTAAAACAGGCGGGTTCGCGTTTAAAGAACCTAATAAAATCAACTTTATCTACTTTGTTACTTGTGTTGGCTATTTCCTGTATAGCAGCACCGGCGATCGCGACTGGACTATTCGAGCTACCCGATTTTGATTCCGACCAAGTTTGGGTTGTTGATACGGCAGATGCTATTAGTAATGCTAATCAGAGTAAACTGACTAAAACTTTTCAAGATTTAGCTAGTGAAACAGGTCAAGAAGTAAGAATGGTGGCAATTCGTCGCCTAGACTATGGTGAAACAGTAGATAACCTAGCAGAAACAATATTTAAAGATTGGTATCCTAACGCTGAGGCTCAAGCTAACCAGACTTTATTAGTCTTGGATACCTTAACCAATAATGTGGCAATTCGTTCGGGAGATTCCGCCCAAGAACTAATTGGTGCAGAGGTAGCTGAAAGCCTTGTTAATGATACAGTAGGCTACAACATTCGCAAGGGCAACAAATACAATCAGGCTTTTATTGATGCAGGCGATCGCCTAGTGGCAGTGCTTTCTGGACAAGAAGATCCAGGTCCTCCCGAAATGGATGATGAAATTCAAATTGAAGGTACATTTACCAAAGCTGAAGACACCGATAAAGGAAGTGCAACCGTCTGGGTAATTGGGTTTTTAATTGTTGCTACTATTATTCCCATGGCTACTTATTACTGGTATGTCGGATTGGGTAATTAATCCTGAATATATTCTGTACCATTGATTAAAGCATACTCAGCTCTGGTAAACTCACGACCTAAATAGGCAGCGTGGTCTAACATCGTGATCGGACAGGGTTGAGGTTGTTCAATTACCTTGACGCACAATTGTTTAGCCGTTCTAGCTGTATAAAGCCTTTCTACGGTACGCTCTACTTTTTTTCCGCCGCAAGCAATCACTTCTCCCGTTTCTGGATCTACTGCCAAACCGCGATCGTTAATTGTATTGGTGTAGTGCTTGGCACAAATTAATTCTGCTTCTCGATCTACGTAGATGATGTAATATCCGCCTGGATCGAGGGCAATGGGTCGTTTGGATAACTCGTCGTCTATGGCTTTTAGATGTTCGAGATTGATGGTAGTGTGCATCAAAAATTTATAACGCTCGATTGATTTGATTGGTCAACAATTATGATAGACCGTTTCAAATCATTTATCATCGCTCATTGAGCAAAATTTTCCATATTATAAAAAAAGTAAAAATATTAAAGGTATTAAGGCGATCGCTTTTCTGATTTAGAAGTGAACTTTATATATAGAATTTTTAATAATTAATTTCTATCAAACTATTGATTTTCTGGGTCAAAAAGCATATGCATGTGGAAAATAAAAATTACAGAACACATATTTTCAAAAAAGCGATCGACAATTATTTTAGACAAAATTTTGCCATATAGAGAACAAGCTGCTTTGAATTCACTACTGTATCAAAGTGGAGATATAAAGATGTTTGAACTTTTTGTGGAAATAAAGAAAGTTTTGATCGAAAAATTGGCAGTTGAACCAGAATCAGTTAGTCTAAATAGTCATATTATTAACGATCTAGGTGCAGACGATCTCGATCTTGCAGAACTTATAATAGAATTGGAAGAGAAATTTGAGATTAAAATGCCAAATAATGTCTCTACATATATTGGAAGTAATTATTGGAGTTCTGATTGTTTTTCCAATCCCATGTCTGGCAATGTAAAAAAACTATTTGATTTTATTAGCAACGCCATATTTGAAAATTAAGCAAATTTGATTTTTGATTAATTTTCAATTCACTATATACCTTGATAACTTTTCCAAGCTTCCCAAAAGTTAAACCCAGCCATGGACAGCAAAAATAAGCTAAAAATCTGGCTAACTAGAGAATTGGGTAGCTTGGGTAATAGCCTCGTTCCAACTTGACTACCTAACATTCCACCAATCCCTAAAATCAAACCAGGAATAAACAGTACATTACCCTGAACAGCATGAACCACAGTAGAAGAAATAGTTGCGGTCACAATGACCCCTAAGCTAGTTCTTACTGCAACTTTAATATCTTCGTTTAACAACAGCATCTGTAAAGGAACCATAATTGTACCACCACCAATTCCTAGCAAACCAGCTAGAAATCCACCAATGCTTCCTGTAGCAATTCTAGAAAGCCTAGGATTTAATGCTTCTGAGTGCTGTTCTTGAGCAACGATTTTTTGACGAAGCCTAATGAGAAAAATATTAACCAGTAAAAAGCAGGCGAAGATTGTCAATAACACATATTCTGAAATCGACCCGGCTAAATATGCACCAAGAGGGGCAATAATAATAGCTGGAATAGCAAGATAAACTACTCGCTGCAAGTCGAGGTAGCCCATGCGCCAGTTGTAAAAACTGCCAGTAGTAGAACTCATAATAATTACTAAGCTACTAGTTGCCACAGCCTGAATTGGCGGATAGTTTAATGCCACCATTAAAGATACAATAATAAACCCGCCACCTATTCCCAGTATTCCTGCCAAAATTCCCGAAAAAACGCCGCCGACTGCTAAAATTAGCCAGTTTTCCATAGTAAATCTTTGATTACTTATTCTTGATAGTCACTGTTGATTTCAACTTCTAAAGTATCTTCATCAATATAAAGATAGAGAACATTAGGGCGACAGCATACTTGGCAATCTTCAGTGTAAGACTGCTGCATCCCTGCACTAATATCTACAAAAGTGCTGTTCGATTCGCCACAAAAAGCGCAAATATATTCGGCAGTTGTTTGCATAATTAATTACGTAGTCTAGCAAAAACATCAATCTAAAGATTAAATTGTACACTCATGGTTGGACTATTATTTATTCCTGTAGCTCTGGACAGATATTGGAATATTAGATAATATCAACTAACTACATATATACCAATTCTCGCGCATTAGCTGGAGAGATAAATCGGCAAATTCAGCCAGCTTCACGATTAATCAGCCAGCGAAAATCTATAATTAGTCGGTAAACAGATAAATCATCTGTGTTCATTACTTGCGACGTGGAGAACGCGATTGCCCTAAAGGATACCGCTTCGCGTCGCAAATCATGCACGAACATATCCTTTAGGGGACATTTTTTTTTAATCCTTAACGACTAAAGCAATTGATGAGCGAAGAACTTTCCCTGGATGCCGATTCTTTAGTCGAAAAAGCCAACGAAAAACTTGAGAAGATTAGTGAAAAACTGCAAAACAAACTAGAAAATTGCCAAAATTTTAGCGAGATCATTCAACAAATAATCGATCTTGTCGCGATCGCCGATCTGCTGGTTGAATTTGGATTACCCAAACCAAAAGTTTTAACAGAGACGATCGCCAATACCAAGCCACCGACACAAGCTGCATTTACCATAGAATTAAAAGACTCAACGGGGATGGCGATCGCCAATCTCTCAGTTTTTGATAACATTTTTGACAACAGAGGCATACAAGTCTTTTCTCCTACTATTGCTGAAAAAGTACCGAGCAATCTAAGAACAGGTCAGAAACAATCGAAGACTAAAGGTATTTCTCTTCATATTGGATTAAACCAAGTCGATCCAGCTCATTATCAAGGTTGGGATGGAAAACTTAGAGGCGATTGAGCAAGTGCCGTCTGGAGTGCAGTTAATTATTATCTTTGATACTTGCCATTCTGGGACTGGAACAAGAATGTTGCCAGTGAATTTGCAGGGAAGATCTTTAACTATGTCTGTCGATCTCAACGATCGCTCAAAAAGCAGAAATAAAGAATTACTTCGAGGTTTGAAAGCTAAAAATACGGTTTCCGAACTTTTAAATCCAGACCAATATCAACAAATTTTAGCCAAAAAAATATTGTAGTCTATCGTTTTCTGCCACCGCCTCCCGAACTACAAGAAAAAATTGTCAAAAATGCTCGCAGTAAAGCACTGAGTAAGCCAGGTATTAAAATAAAGCGACATTTACTTCTAGCTGCTTGTCAGGACAGTCAAACTTCAGCAGATGCTTATTTTGATGGTGATTTTCACGGCGCTTTTACCTATTATTTCTGTCAGGCGATCGCTGATTCTCCCCAACTAGGAACAAAAGAACTAATCGAGCAAGTTACTCAACAACTGACACAAGGAGGATTTAGTCAAAAACCCCAACACGAAGGAGAAAATCTTGCCAGTCCTATTTTTGGTAAATCTTTAATTACAGATATATCTAACATACCTAACCCTAAAACCATGCCTAATATCAATGCAGAAAACCAAAAGCTGTTAATCAAAGCTTACATAAAACTTTTAGACACTATTGCTGGAGGTGAGAAAATTGAAATAGAAAGTCAGCGCGACATTACAGAAAATCGCTATCTAGTTTTAGTCCACGGTATTAGCAAACATATTCAAGGATATTCTAATTCTTGGTGGAAGGCGCTTGAGCCTCATGTCGGTCAAGTATTTGGGAATGGTAATCTTGATGATCGGCGCAAAGAGGTAATTTGGAGCGATTTGGTGAATACTAGGGAGATAAATGCAGTTGACGAACAAAAAAAACAGCAATTGCGTCAAGAAATAGAAAATATTTTAGAAGATCGTCAGCGACAAGAAATTGCAGTTAGTTCTGGAGAAAAGAATATTACTCGAAACATCCCTTCAGTTATGGAAAGAGGTGATGGTTTTGCGCTCGATGACTTTCTGGTTTACATGTTAAATGAGAAAATGCGCCAACGTATTATCGATCGCTTTACTAAGATAGTTGAACCGCTTCTAACAGCCAATAATGCGCTCGATATTATTTCCCATAGTTGGGGTACAGTTGTTGCTTATGAAGGCTTGAGGGAACTAGAACAACAATCGACTGCTCGTCGGGGAAAAGTTAGCAATTTCTTTACTGTTGGTAGCGCGCTTTCTCTGCCACTGCGAAATTCTCTGAGAAACGAGAACAAAAAAGGCGATCGCCCTGTTTTGTTCAACAATTGGTTTAATCTTGATGCCAAAGGCGATTTCGTTGGCGGTATGCTTCAGGGCAAATTTGCCATTACTAAAGAATTTTTAGAATTAGAGCCAACAGAATGCGATCGCGGATTATTGGGTTACAGTTTAGGTTGCGCCCATGGCTCTTATTTTAAAGAAAATAATTTAGCTGTTAATCGTGACATTTTTGCCAGGTTTATTAATACAAACCAGCAATAGTCATTTTAGTAGTAGTATTATCGATCTTATCAAAGCAGAATTACTATGCAAAATAAATTGAGGATAACTAATTAATGTTTGCTCCTAAAGTATTACTTCATCCTCAAGAAAAATACTTTCCCATGAATCCTTTAGACTTCATCTCAATTTCTCGTTTTCGTTATGATGTAGAACTGGGAAAGGATTATGGATACAATAAAGTCTTAAATGATTGGGTGGAAACGGATCTAAAAGCTCCAGAATACTATGATATACCTCTTCAAGTTCTGAAGAAGTTTGGTCTTAATGCAGACAAGACAAATCGACGACCAAAAGATAAAAATAGAGGCAAGCTCGGCAATGTATTTCTGCAACCTGACGGTAAGCCTCCAGGAGATTTCAACCCTACTGGCAACATTCCCTGTTATTTATTTCAGCTAGATGCAGATAATGGTTATGTTTTCCATCAATATTGGTTTTTCTATGGCTATAACCCTTCCTTGGTGGGAATTGACCTCAGCCATCAAGGTGATTGGGAAGATTATACAGCAGTAACTAAAGACGGTGAATTGGTGGGTGCTATTCTTGCTGCTCACGGAAAAAGAACTTGTTACAAGTTAGATCGATTAGAGATGGACGGGAAACAGGTACAGGTGTATGCTGCCTTGGGAACTCATGCTTTGTATCCCCAAGAAGGTTCATTTGGTAAATTTGGTACCGATAAAACCAGAAGGGGTGGTTATGCTTGGGACACGTCGCAAAATGTCGAAATTTTAGCTCAACAGGGTTGGCGAGATTATGCTGGTGCTTGGGGAGAAGTTGGGGAACTACCTGCTACAACTGGGCCATTAGGTGCTTGGTACAAAAGAATTCCTGGAAATTTTCTGAGTTGATTAGGACTTCTCGATTATTCTGCGTCTTTAATTGCCATAGCTTCATTCAAATGTTTGATCAAAGTTTTTTGAGGTAATGCAGCGGTTAGATGTTGCCAAGGAAGGATAGTTTCTGCTGCTGACCAGCGATCGTGAACGTAGTAATCTAAGGGTGGTATTTGTCCTTTTAGCTGTTTAAAAGCCCGTTTATAGCTACCTGCGGAGTCACCAAATTCTCTAGTTAGCTGAAGTAATTTCCCCAAACGGCGATCGCCACGAGAAATTAGAGCCTGAATCACTGACCAATTATAGCTTTCAGGACGAAAATCCGTCCCTTGTTTTCTCAGATTCTTTTCCAGATATTTCAAGCGTTTTTTAGCCTCAGGATTGACTCCAAACCATTGAAACGGGGTGTGAGACTTAGGCACAAAAGTACTGCATCCCAAAGTTAAGCGTAAGCCAGGTGCAGCTTGTTTAATTGCCGACATCATGGTAACGGTTGCTTCTGCATCCTCCATCGATTCTCCAGGAATACCCACCATGCCGTAGAGTTTTAAAGCTTTTAAACCACCTGCCTTAGCGTTAATTGCCGCTTGAATAATTTCATCGTTAGTCAGCTTTTTGTTAACTATCTGCCTTACTTTTTCTGAACCACTTTCCACGGCAATAGTAATCGAACGAGTATCACGCTTAGCTAGGGTAGAGGCTAACTTTTCGGTCACAGTGTTAGTTCGTACCGAGGCAATACTGAGACGGACATCTTGATATTTAGGTTGAGATAGGTAATCAAGAATCGCTTCAAATTCTGGATGTTGCGTTACCGATGCACCAAGTAAACCCAAGCGATTGGTAACTTTTAAGCCTCTATCAATGGCAGGTATCAACGAACTTGCTAAAGGCGCGGTACGAAACGGCAAAGTCAGATAGCTAGCCAAACAAAAGCGACACATTTCAGGACAGCTACGTACCACCTCCACCATGTAAATATTTTCCCAGGCTGCTTTTTCGGTTACTACAGTAGAAGCCGAGAGAGTATTACCACGATAGGTTTGCTTTTGTACCGACTCAGGGATGTCAGAATCGATAGGTGCGATCGCGCTGATTGTGCCGTCAGGACTATGATAGGTTACTTCATAGAGGCTAGGAATATAAATTCCAGGAACTTGCGCCAGATGACGAAGTTTGGTTTGACGATCTGCATTACGTACCTGTTGATAAGCATCAATAAAGCGATCGAGTAAATCTTCTCCATCTCCCAACAAAATCACATCAAAGAAATCTGCCAAAGGTTCTGGGTTGGCAGTTAATACTGTTCCCCCGCCAAATACCAACGGGTGATGCTCTTGGCGTTCAATGCTATGCAAGGGAAGATCTAAAGACTCTAATAAATTAAAAATATTGATATAGTCTAGTTCCCAAGATACAGAAAATCCCAACAGTTCAGGATTTATGGGCAAAGGTTCGCCAAGATCGGTAAACAAACGACGAACATCAACATCAGAACGCATTGCTAAAGTTGCCCAAACAATTTGGAACCCTAAGCTAGTAATACCTATAGTGTATTCGTTAGGAAAGGCAAAAATAGTGGGGATAGCGTTATTTTCGGCAGTTGCAGGAGTAAATAGCAGACGTTCTTGTTGAAATACACTCACAGATTATTTGTTTTGAGTTTTGAATTTGACTCTTTATTATGATTATCGATCGCTTTCGGGTGTTGTTGCAAAACCGATCGTAGTTATATAGAGATTAATTCTCTTCGTCTTATCATCTAAATTTACGTCCCAATGATGATACGTTTTTTGCCCATCATAATCATTTCCATTTAAAGATAGCCGAACCCCAGTAGTAGGTTGGGTAGAGGAACTAAACCCAACAAAAATCACTTCATACTTCCCAAATTAAATCATTTGTTGCCAACATTATTTAATTTGGAATCACTCGAGATAAATTAGAGAATCAACAACAATTTTCCCGCCACTCCAGTCAAGATCTAAAAGATGATAGCCACAGATTACATATAAAAACCTAAGTGGATAAAGAATAAATTTGACCATCAATCAGTAGTCTAGTGATTCCTTTATCCTGAAGATGGTGTGAGGTTTTTTGTAACATCCGACCATCAGGAACTTTGATCACTCGTTCGCGACGATGGGAAAACCGTTTGGCAATGCTATGGTTATCGAACACGGGAAGGGTTCTTTGACTTACTTCCGTCTCAGGAATTGCACCTAAATCGGCAAAATCGGCTAAGGGTTTAACAATCAATTCTGCCGAGCGATCTATTACTAAATAGCAAGTTCTAGGAATTAAAGCTTGAGATAAAGGCAGAATCTGGACATCTCTCAAGCCAGAACGTCTATTAGAATATAATGCGCTTTCATCCTCTTCCCAATCTTCATCTTCATCTTCATCTTCGTCATCATTAATATCCTCTAGATCTTCACCTAGCATTTCTTTGAGAATCATGATATTCATAGGATCATCTTCCTCATCCTCTTCTAATTCAACCCGATCGCTTTTAAGAATTAGACGTTGCGGAGTCATGCCGCTAGGCTTGTCGCTTTTTGGAATATCCTCAATATTAGACTTACTGCTTACTTTATGGTCTAAAACCAGTTTGGCTGGGGTAGGTTCTTCGACTGGTTGAGTTGACTCGATGACTGGTTGAGTTGACTCGATCTCCATCGCCTCTGAAGTAACAGTTTTTACTGCTGGTTCAGATAGAGAACGACGGCGACGGCGACGAGGTATTTTGGATTCCGCCTCTGACTGGCTAACCGTATTTATCTTTGGTTTCTCAGACGCAGTAACTTCCAACAAAGCATCGTCCTCGACTATCGCGGGTCGAGCTTTTTTCTGCTTAACTTTAGCTTGAGGCATAGTCTGGTTAACACTTTCGGCTTGTTGTAATGACTTTTCCCCTCTAGGAGTACGTGCCAAACGTTTTTGCTGGATTAAATCTTCATATTCCGTGGAGGATAATTTATTTTTGAGAAAGCGGCTGATCGTAGAACTACTGACCTCATAACTTTGTGCCAAAGTTGAAGTGGTTGCTTCAGAATTACGATATTGTTCAAGAATATCTTGCTTATCGTCTTCAGTTAGTTTTCTAGGACTCATGCTTTCTTAATCAAACTCGCGCTAGTGTTACTTTGCTGTTAATAACAATATCAATTGTGGCGATATTGTTAACACACTTAAATAGTCTATCTCGTCGGGCTGAACTTGGTAACGTTAACTACAGTCAAAATCACAATTGTTTATTAGTTTCTTAATGAAATAATTCATCTTGCCGATAACTGATAAATTGTTTCTTGATAGGAATAACCTTAGTTAGGATCTAAAACTAAATGGTAAATATGCTTAAACCCAATGCCAAAACAGCTTTACTTGTTTTAGCTGATGGAACTACGTATCGCGGTTGGTCTTTTGGCGCAGCAGGAACTGTGGTCGGAGAAGTAGTCTTTAATACGGGTATGACAGGATATCAAGAGGTTTTGACCGATCCCAGCTATTGTGGTCAGATTGTTACTTTTACCTATCCTGAGTTGGGTAACACGGGGGTCAACCCAGCTGATGAAGAATCCGACAACGTTCAGGCTAGAGCAGTGATTGCGCGAAATATTACCTATCGTCCGAGCAATTGGCGTTCTACTCAATCTTTACCAGACTATTTAAAAGCCAGAAATATTCCTGGTATTTATGGCATTGATACGCGATCCCTGACGCGCAAATTAAGAGACTATGGAGCAATTAATGGCGCTGTTTCGACAGAAATTCTCGATCCCCAAAGACTACTAAAGCTTGTGCAGAAAGCCCCAGATATGGCGGGATTAAATTTGGTTAAAGAAGTAACTACAGCCCAAGTTTATCAATGGTCTGAAGAGACAGAATCAGAATGGGAATTTGCTGGGGGTGCTAATCAAGATAATCTTTTAACGGTGGTGGCGATTGATTTTGGCATCAAGCGTAATATTTTGCGTCGTTTAGCCAGCTATGGCTGCAAAGTGATTGTCGTTCCAGCTAATACTCCTAGCGCCGAGATTCTAGCTCATAATCCTGACGGTATTTTTCTGTCTAATGGTCCTGGAGATCCCGCAGCAGTTAAAGAGGGGATTGCCACAACTAAAGAGCTGTTACAGGCAGGTAAGCCGACCTTTGGCATCTGCATGGGTCATCAGATCTTAGGATTATCCCTCGGTGCGGACACGTTCAAGCTCAAGTTTGGACATCGAGGTTTAAACCAACCCGCAGGACTACAAAAGCAAATTGAAATTACTAGTCAAAATCATGGATTTGCGATCGCCGAAAAATCTTTAGGGGCAGATGTGGAAATAACTCACCTGAATCTTAATGATCGAACTGTAGCTGGCCTGTGTCATAAAACCTTGCCTTTTTTCTCTGTACAATATCACCCTGAAGCTAGCCCAGGACCTCATGATGCTGACTATTTATTTGAGAAGTTTGTCAGATTAATGCTGGAAGCAAAAGATTAAAAACATTTATCTTGTAGGGGATGTGGCAATGTCATCCCCCTACGCACTGTAAGCGCGCGAATACCTAGCAAGAGCCTGAAGCGGAAAATATTGTTGATATAAATGGTACTTCAAATAGAAATGACAAGGGAAACCCGTGCCAGTAAACTGAGCCTCGTCCCAAGTTCCATCAGACAGTTGAGTATTAAGTAAGTACTCGATGCCTCTGTCGATTGATACCTGTCCAGCAAACTCAATCCCTTGCATGGCTGCCATAATGCCCAGCAACGCCCAGGCTGTTTGAGATGCGGTGCTAACCCCCGTGCCTTTTAAACTAGCATCGTTATAGCTAGCGCAGGTTTCCCCCCAACCCCCATCAGAATTTTGACAGCTTACTAACCATGCTGCACCCCGATCGATTTGCGCTCGACAACAAATAGGTGCAATCAAGCTTAAGGCGGAGAGTACTCCACTTGTGCCATAAATATAGTTTACGCCCCAACGTCCAAACCAACTCCCGTCTGCTGATTGTTCTTGAATTAAATAAGCGATCGCCTTTTGAACTCGTCGCTCATCTATTTCTAAGCTACATTCTCCGAGCATCTCCAACACCCTAGCCGTAACGTCGGCAGTATTGGGATCGATCATGGCTTTCAAGTCCCCATAGGGAATTAGGTTAATCCAGTCCTGGTCATTATCGCGGTCGAAAGCTGCCCAGCCTCCAGGTTTGCACTGCATCGATGTCATCCAGTTAAGGCAACGAGCGATCGCCTGTCTTTTGTTAGCCTCATCAGGTAGTTTGACCCGAGATAAACCCATGACCACCACCGCTGAATCATCTACATCGGGATAGAAGCGGTTATCAAATTCAAATGCCCAACCTCCAGGGGTAACGCCCTTATTTTTTACCGCCCAGTCACCATAATCTAAAATTTGCTTGTCTACCAACCATTCTCCCGCTTTGACCAAAGCAGGATGATCGACAGCTATTCCCGACTCGGCTAAAGCACGCAAACACCATGCTGTATCCCAAACAGGAGAAACACAGGGCTGAATGCGGTAGCTATCGACTGTTTCTATGGCAAAGTTATCTACGGCGGTCAAGCCACGCTGAATTACTGGATCGTTAACGTCATAGTCGAGAGTACGTAAAGCTAATAAAGAGTTAAGCATGGCGGGGATAATTCCGCCCCAGTCGCCTGTTGCTTCTTGTCTTTCTAAAACCCATTTTTCCGCAGCAGCGATTCCTTCTGCTCTAAATGGCACTAAATTAAGATTCTCTAGTAGTTTAAAAGCATCATCAAGAGTCACGAAGATATCTGTCCAGTCGTTACTGCGGGGTAGTTCATAGCGAACGTTAGCCACTCCTTCTGCATATAGCTCATCTAGATTGATTGGCGTATCTAGCTTAAATATCGGCTTGCGGTCAAAGACAATTAGTAAAGGTACAGTACTGCCTCTTGCCCAGCTAGATATTTCATAAATCGTCAAGGGAGATACTTCTGGTAACAGCATAATTCCAGGCGGAATTGAGGGTAATCCTCGCCAGTCATAGCAGCCGATTAATGCCAGATGCAGTTTAGTAAAAATGCGCGTCTGGCTAATGCCACCATGTTGCCGAATAAATTTCTGGGCTTTGATTAAGGCTGGATCTGCTTCGGGGACACCTAACAAACGCAACGCCATGTATGCTTCGACAGTAGTAGAAAGTTCGCCACCGTCTTTATAATAAAGCTCCCAGCCACCATGTTCGCGCTGTTGCGATCGCAAGTAAGCTTCGGCTTTGTCTAAGGGTCTAGTTTGGTCGGTTCGCCAAATCTTATGCAAGAGGACAACTTCAGCAGTAATAGTAACGTTGGACTCTAATTCGCCACACCAGTAACCGTCAGGATTTTGAATTGATAATAAATAATCTTGACTACGAGCGATCGCTTTCTGTACTTTTGTCTGAATTGTTGCTGCTGCTAATGTCACCGCTATACTATCTCCTCAAGATTTGGCGTTTTCGACAATCATACAGATTTCGGTGACAAAAAATATCATTCCCCGATACTTTCTGTCTTCAGCCAGAGTGAATTATCAAGGCGATCGCTATAAAATAAAAAATTACTTATTAGTTCTATACTGCCCAAAGCTATGTCAGAACCTCAAGAGCTTACTCAAGAAGAAATTAGATTAAAGGAGGACAGAGAACGAGAGGCATATTGGCGGCGATGGGGTTGTTACTTAAGCGATCGACAATGGGGAACAGTAAGGGAAGATTATAGCGAAGACGGTTCGGCCTGGGATGATTTTAGTTTTGAACAGTCTCATTATCGAGCATACCGCTGGGGAGAGGATGGCATTGCAGGTATCTCTGACAATCATCAGCGATTATGTTTTTCATTGGCCTTGTGGAATGAACGCGATCCTTTTTTAAAAGAGAGATTATTTGGTTTAACCAATAGCCAAGGCAATCATGGAGAGGATGTTAAAGAGTGTTATTTTCACCTCGACAATACTCCGACTCATTCTTACATGAAGTTTCTTTATAAGTATCCTCAGAAAGCTTTTCCTTATTGGCAGTTAGAACAAGAAAACAAGAAACGGGGTTTAAAAGACCGAGAATTTGAACTGATCGAAACAGGAATCTTTGACGACGATAAGTATTTTGATGTCACCGTTGAATATGCCAAAGGCAGCGACGAAGATATTTTAATTTATATTCAGGTGACAAACCGCAGCCATGATTCGGCAACTATCCATTTACTACCTACTCTTTGGTTTCGCAATATTTGGTCTTGGGGTTACGAGGTAGAAAAGCCCAGATTAAAAATATACGATCGCGCTAAAGATTACAGCATTATTGAAGCGCAGCATCCCGATTTAGATAAGCGATGGTTGTATTGCGCTAATGCACGAGGAAAGGGTAGTTCGCCCTTGTTGTTCACCGATAACAATACGAATCATCAGCGATTATCTAACACAGAAAATGATTCGCCCTACGTCAAAGATGCGTTTGACAAGTACGTAGTCGAAGGAAAACAAGATGCAGTCAACCCAGACAACATTGGTACAAAATTCGCTGCACATCATACCCTAGAAATAGGCGGTGGAGAAACTACGGGTATACAATTAAGACTCTGCAATCAACCAGATTTAGAAATACCTTTTGGGCAGCAGTTTAACGATATCTTTCAGACACGTCAACAAGAAGCGGACGAATTTTATCAGCGTGTGTCTCCTCATCAAAAAAGCTGGGAATTAGAAAACGTCGAACGCCAGGCATTTGCAGGAATGCTGTGGAACAAGCAATATTATCATTACGTAGTAGATACTTGGTTAGAAGGCGATCCCGCCCAACCCGAACCACCTAAAAAACGTCAACAGGGTACTAATAGTGACTGGATTCATCTCCATACCGATGATGTAATTTCGATGCCCGATAAATGGGAATATCCTTATTTTGCGGCTTGGGATTTAGCCTTTCACATGATTCCCTTTGCTGCGATCGATCCTGATTTTGCCAAAAAACAGCTAGAACGCCTCACCCGTGAATGGTATATGCACCCCAACGGTCAAATGCCTGCTTATGAGTGGGATTTTAACGGGGTAAATCCTCCCGTTCATGCCTGGGCTGCTTGGCGGGTTTATACAATCGAACAAAAGATGTATGGACGTTCGGATCGCAAATTTTTAGAGCGAGTTTTCCAGAAGCTATTACTCAACTTTACCTGGTGGGTAAATCAGCATGATCAGGGTGGTAATAACGTCTTCCAAGGTGGCTTCTTGGGTTTAGATAACATTGGCGTATTTAATCGCGGTGATGAATTACCGACAGGAGGAAAACTATCCCAGTCTGACGGTACTAGCTGGATGGCAACTTACTGTTTGGACTTACTCACTATTGCCTTAGAACTAGCCCAAAATAACGATGTTTATGAAGATATTGCCAGTAAGTTTTTTGAGCATTTTCTTTATATCGTTGATGCGATGAACCACCTGGGGACAGAAGGCACAGATCTTTGGAATGAAGAAGACGGCTTCTATTATGATGTGCTACGTCTTCCCAGTGGAGAAAATATCGATCTAAAAGTGCGATCGCTTGTCGGCCTAATTCCTCTTTTGGCGGTAACTACTATCGATCAACAAACTATGGAAAAGCTAAAGGGTTTTAATAATCGAGTTCAATGGTTTATTAACGAACGTCCCGAACTTAGTCGTAATCTTGCCTGTATGAAAGGTTGCGATCATAATTCTCGTCGCCTTCTAGCCGTGGTAAATGAAGATAGACTGCGTTTATTGCTTGAGAAGATGCTGGATGAAACCGAATTTTTGAGCGAGTATGGCATTCGCTCTGTATCTAAATATCACCAAGATAATCCTTACGTCTTTAAAACTAATGATGAAGAATACGATGTAACCTATGAACCTGCCGAGTCTCCTACCAAGATGTTTGGCGGTAATTCTAACTGGCGTGGGCCAATTTGGTTTCCGATCAACTACTTACTAATTGAAGCCTTGCAAAGATTTGATTACTATTATGATGGTAATTTTGAAGTCGAATGCCCAACAGGATCGGGCAAGATGATGACTCTGTGGGAAGTAGCATCAGAAATAGAACGACGTTTAATTAGTATGTTCTTGCCAAATAAAGCGGGATTTAGACCAATTTACGGCGATTTTGCCAAACAACACTTCGATCCCAATTGGGGAAATTTATTGCTGTTTAATGAATACTTCCACGGAGACAACGGCGCAGGCTTGGGTGCATCTCATCAGACAGGCTGGACGGGTTTAGTTGCCAAATTAATTATGCAATGCAGTCAATATAGTAATTAATAATTACGAAAAGGTTTTATTAAGATAAACAATAATCTGCCTACTATTAGTGAAATTATCTAAAATCATCGGAGTTTTTTAAAAAGTGATTCATCATATTTCCATCCCTGCTAAGAATCCACTTCACGTTGCTGAGGTATTGGCTGAATTGTTTAATGGCTATTGCGCCCCTTTTGGGTCTCATCCAGACAGCTATGTAGCATTTGCCGCCGATGAGTACGGCACTTTAGTTGAAGTTTATCCTCTTGGCACTGAAATGATTCCAGGAGAAGACACTAAACCAATACAGTACCAAAATTGACGCTCCATCGTCCTAGAAGGACGAGGATTCTTGGTTCAACGACTCGTCGTAACCCAGCAGGATTTCTCCAACCGAGCTAGAGGACAAATCTCCCCAAGCGTTAGTTAGGGTGCGCCCCACCCTACTTAATCCCAGCTGTAAAATATTGAGTGCAGCGTTTTGGTCGCGACAGGCAGTATACCCACAGCTACAAATGTGAGTACGAGTAGATAGTGTTTTCTTAACTTTAATGCCACAGTTGGAACAATTAACTGAAGTATAGTGTGGTGGTATGGCGACTACTACTTTGCCATATTTATCCCCAAAATACTCCAGCCACCATCTAAACTTAGACCACGCCACATCACTTATCGACTTGGCAAGACGACGATTTTTAACCAACCCTTTAACATTCAAATCTTCACAGACAATCAAATCGTTAGATTGAATTAAACGAAGTGCTATTCTCTTAGCAAACTCTTCTCGCTGTCTACTTACTTTTAAATGTTTAAGAGCATATCGCTGCCTAGCTTTGCGATAATTTTGCGATTGTGGTTTTCCTTTACGGAATTTCTTAGATTTTTGCCGATTGGCTCGATTTAGTTTTCTTTCTGACAAGCGGTAAAACCGAGGATTGGAAACAATCTCGCCACGACTATCGGCATAAAAATACTTCAAGCCTACATCTATCCCTAAGGCTAGTTGTGATGATGCAATCGGCTTGACCGTATCTCTAGAATCGAGCTTAATCGAAAACTGCACATAATAACCGTCCGCTCTTTTTAGAATACGTACTCTCTTGATTTGTTCTGGTTGGTAGAAATATATATCTCTAGAACCAATCAGTTTTAAAGTACCGATGTTCTTTTTATCAGTGAAGGTTATTCTTTTGCGACAATCTTCTAGCTTCCAGCCAGAAACTTTGTATTCTACAGAACGTGTATTGTGCTTAAAACGTGGATATCCTTTCTTTCCACTAATATTCTTGCGGCAGTTTTCCAAAAAGCGATTAACTGCACGCAGCACTCTTTCTACTGCTGTCTGGCAAGCATGAGAGTTTAGTTCTTTAACAAAAGGATATTCCGCTCTCAGCTTTGTATTGTGTCTGAACATTTCAGTCTTGCCTACACCACGATTATCCATCCAAAAGCGAAGCACCTTATTGCGAACAAATTGAGTTGTTCTAATTGCTTCTTCTATGGCTTGAATTTGTATTTGAGTAGGCTTGGCTTTATATTCGAGAACAAACATTTGACACTGACAACTTGAGTATCAAAATATATAATATCATAAAAGCCGTGCTAGCCCTTTAGGGTACACCTTCGGATAAGCTTCGCGTCAAGCACGGGGCTTGTATCCCATTAATTTTGGTCAAATTCGGTTAGTCAGTTTATTGCTACTCATGTTGCCATTTCCATACCCCTTAATCAGTCGCAAATCGATGATATTGCTAAGCGTGAAAACTGGAGGTGCTTGCGTTGTAGTCGCGGGTATTTTGATGTGATTGAGTTTTGGGTAGAAAATGCTGTGTTACTCGAACTGGCAACTCCAGAATTGGCACAACAATACACCACCGCTTTAGCACCTGAAAAATTAGCCGCGTATTTTGCCAGTAAAAATTCTTAATTAATTATTAACCTAGAAGTCTTGTTGTAAAGTTTTGTAATCGATTTCGTAATTAGATTATTGTTTACTCTCCCAAGCCGCGATCGCGCTTTGTGATATTTCTCGCCAGGGAACATTATGTTGACGAGCTAAAGCTGCACAGTCTTCATATTCTGGCTGTACATTAAGTATTTGCCGATTGTTTCCTTCTCCCCAGCTAGCAATTTTAATTCTTACTGCACCATATTTAGTTTCCACGGGTTTTATTTCGCGATCGAGAATACTTCTGTGTTGAGTACGTTCGCGAATTCCCAAAGTAGTCGTTTCAGAGAAAATAATGGTTTGGCAAATATTAGCTATCTCAGGATGACAGATGACAGTTAAAAGAATGCCAGAGCGTGATTTCTTCATGCCGATGCTTTGAGTAAATACGTCGAGCGCACCCGCCGTTAATAACTGGTCGAGGGTATATGCCACTGCTTGAGGATTGAGATCGTCGATTTGAGTTTCTAGTACCGTAATGATTTCTTGCTTCAGTTTGAACTTTGGCTGATTTATTTCCGCTTCGCCAATCCACAAGCGCAATATATTAGGAATTTCTAGATCTCTAGAGCCTGCGCCTAAACCAATTTTAGCTAGTTTCATCGCTGGAGGCTCACCAAAATCAATCGCTAAAGTCGTGGCGATCGCTGCACCCGTTGGTGTAACCAGCTCTTTTTTGATACCATTGCTATAGATTGGTACTTCTCTTGTCTGCCATAGCTTTACTACCGCTGGGACAGGAACAGATAACTTACCATGAGCAGCGTGAATCGTTCCTCCTCCTGTAGGCATTGCCGAGCAATATAACTGGTCGATATCTAGCCAGTCTAAACCAATACAGGTGCCGACAATATCGACGATCGCATCGGTTGCTCCAACTTCATGAAAATGAACTTTTTCGGGGGAAATACCGTGGACTGCGCCTTCGGCGATCGCTAAATTTTGAAATATGCTTAGACTCCAATGCTTAACCCGATCTGATAATGATGCAGATTGGATTAAATTTTTAATTTCTGGCAGATGTCTTGCAGAAAAATGGTGATGCTGGCTATTATGATCGTGCTGATGCTGTTGCTGTAAATTGACATGAACTTTAGTAGCTGATTGCCCATTACGGATAACTGTTTCAGTTGTCAACTGGTATTCTTGTTCTATACCCAAGCTCTTGAGACTGTCGACCAAATATTGCCAGGGTAAGCCACAGTCGATCAATGCCCCCAAGCACATATCCCCAGCAATTCCTGTAGGACATTCTAAGTAACCAATCTTGACCATAAAATACAATTTTGCTTAATCTTGGAATGATCTTAACTGTCGATCGCTTACTCAGCAAAAATTATTCTGGACCAATTAATTAATATTATGGCGATTTTATACGAATTACATCCAAATAACCCCCAACAACGCAGTATCGATCAAATTGTCACTGCTTTAAAAAAAGGTGCAGTGATGCTTTATCCCACCGATACGGTTTATGCTATTGGCTGCGATCTGAGCGTTAAATCAGGAATAGAAAAGGTGAGAAGAATCAAACAGATGTCTAACGATAAACCGCTAACCTTCCTGTGTTCTTCTTTGTCTAATATTTCCCAATACGCCACGGTGAGCGATCGCGCCTATCGCATTATGAAACACTTGATTCCTGGCCCATATACCTTTTTACTTCCTGCCAGCAAGCAAGTACCAAAGCTGGTTATGAGTCCTAAACGCAAGACTACAGGAATCAGAGTCCCAGATAACGTCCTCTGCCAAGAATTATTAAAAACATTGGGTAATCCTGTGGTTTCTACTTCGGCGCATTTATCCGATGAAGATGGCGAATATCCGACGATCAATGTAGAAAAAGCTTATCTGTTTAATACATTAGAAAATCAAGTGGATATAATTATTGACAATCAAATTGACCCAGGCTTTAAAGTATCAACGATTCTTGATTTTACCAGCGATGAACCAGAAGTGGTACGTCAGGGCTTAGGTTGGCAGGAAGTTGAGAATTGGTTAGATGCAGTGCATTAAAAGCAACGGCGTTGCTGATTCATTTAATGACGTACAAAATGCTACTGTTTTTAGTTTTTAAAAGGACTGATTAGGTTAATCTAAATTTGATTAATTGTCATTATGTCTAGCGCTAAAGTTTACTGCATAGAATGAATAGCTACTATAATGAGGCACTTTAAACAGGCAGATCCATACCCATGACATCGATAGATTGGCTAATTGTCCTTGTGTACTTTGTGCTTACAACTGGCTTAGGAATATTGCTCTCTCGTAGGGCTTCTCGCAGTTTAGAAGACTTTTTTGTCTCAGGGCGATCGCTTCGGTGGTGGTTAGCTGGAACAAGTATGGCAGCAACGACTTTTTCGATTGATACGCCATTATATATTTGTGGTGTGGTAGCCAGTCGAGGTATTGCAGGAAACTGGGAATGGTGGAGTTTTGGGATTTCTCATGTAATTTTGATTTACATTTTCTCTCGCATGTGGCGACGTTCGGAAGTTATTACCGATGCTGAACTAACAGAAATTCGCTATGGCGGTCGTAATGCCGCCATTTTGCGGGGTACGAAAGCTTTTTTGTTTGCTGTACCGATTAACTGTATCGGGATTGGTTATGCCATGTTAGCGATGGTGAAAGTAGTAGATGCTTTAGAATTATGGCAAAGTTTGGGAGTAAATCCAGGAGAAAACCTTAAAATCTGGAGTGTGGTTGGGGTTAGTATTATCGTTCTCATCTATTCTGGGTTTTCTGGGTTGTGGGGCGTAGTTGCTACCGATTTCTTTCAATTTTTCTTGGCTTTGTTAGGCGCGTTCGTCGTTGCGATAGTTGCAGTTAATCATGTAGGAGGAATTCATCAACTAATTCCCCAAGTGCAGCAGATAAGCGATTTAGATGTTTTGTCCTTTTTTCCCTTGCAGTTTAGTAACGGTAGCTTTGGCTGGAGTGATGCTGCGGGAATTACCGCCACTACCTTTTCGACATATTTATTTGTGCAGTGGTGGTCTTTTCGTCGTAGCGATGGCGGGGGAGAATTTATTCAACGTTTGGTAGCGGCTAAAGATGAAGCCGAAGCCGAAAAATCTGCCTGGTTTTTTAATATTCTGCACTATGCTGTTAGAACCTGGCCCTGGATTATAGTTGCTTTGGTAGCAATGGTTCTTTATCCTGATTTAGAAGATAAAGAGCTTGGTTATCCTAAACTAATGCTGGATTTTTTACCCCCTGTCATGTTGGGTTTGGTGGTAACTTCTCTAATTGCTGCTTTTATGAGTACGGTTTCCACTTCGATAAACTGGGGTGCATCTTATTTAACTAGCGATATTTATCGGCGTTTTATGAAACCCGATGCTAGTCAGGCTGAATTAGTCACGATTGGTAGAATTTCATCCGTCTTGGTAACAATATTAGGCGCGATCGCTGCTTTGAACTCTACTGATATTACCAGTGTGTTTCGTTTAGTAATTGCGATCGGCACTGGGCCTGGTTTAGTCTTAATCTTACGCTGGTTTTGGTGGCGGATCAATGCGGCGGCGGAGTTGGCTGCAATGCTTGGAGGATTTTTGATTGGTTTGCTTACCAGTATTTATCCTGAGCAAATTATCAGCGTTTATCCAGGATTTGAGCAAGTATTGAATGATTTCGGCTATCAGCTGCTGTTTATTTCGGTCATTACCGCTTTACTATGGATTACGGTAATGTATCTTACTCCTCCAGAATCTGATGCTACCTTAAATGAGTTTTACCGACGGGTGCAACCAGGAGGAATTGGCTGGAAACGACAACGGGAAAAAACAGGAATTCCCGCAGCCCAAAATTTAACCCAAGATCTACTTAAAGTAGTTGCAGCTACCTTATTGTTATTTGGTTCGATGTTAGCGATTGGCGGGTTTTTATTGCTGCAATCTTGGACAGGATTGATTTGTTTAGCGATCGCCGTCATTGGTGGCTTTTGGCTACGCCAGTTGAATAAGCACAAACCTATTTCTATGGCCAAACCTGGTTTAGACTAATCTGGCAATATGGCGTTGGTGATTTGATGTATGAGATATATTGACATCCTCCCCCGATTGAAAATACGGGGGATTCCAAATCTAGAATAGTTTCAATTGAACTATATCTAATTTACGAGGTAAGTGAACTATAGATTAGGACGTTAGTTATAAAAAGAGCTATATATACTAAATCCGATTGATAAAGGTCATTATCGAATTTCTTTAAATCCCCCAAATATGCAGGATTTAGGGTGGGTGGAAATGCTTCTGGCTAAGAAGCTTATTCCGCACCCACCCGAAGGGGGCAACTAAAAGTAACCTCTGTGAACAGGATTTAGTATTAGCTATTAGCTCTTAGCTCTTAGCTTTTTAATTCACCAACGCCTAATAAATTTTACTTTTGTGGTTATGGTTGTGGTTCAGTTTTATTAGTCTGAGGATATTCACAAATAATTCCGCCACCCACGCCAACAATGAAATCATCAAAGTCAGCATCTTCAAGATCAGATCTGACTAAGGCAGAACCAGTATCATCGAAGTTAATCAATAAACCTCCATTAATCAGACTATCAAACTTGTTGGTGTCATAAGCAGGATTATTACGACGTTTAGCTACAGCTTCAGTAGTTAATAAGCCTTCTTGATTAAATAGAGCCTGTTGATTACCGGTAGAATTAATTAAATCTGTAGTGTAGACAATACCAGTAGATTTATCGTCGAACTTAGATTCCAAATAAAAAGCATATCTTTTGTTGCCTTTAAACAAAAATTCACGCTTAAAGTCGGGAACGGTATTTCCTGGAGTACCAAGAAAATCATTATTACGACCAGCCTGTAGATCCGTTTCGTAGGTAGAACGACGATAAACAGTATCAAAGCTATCGGAATCTTTAACCTCAGATAACAGTGGAGTTTTAATACAGGAATCAAAATTGACTGTTCCCGAACTATTGGTCTGACAAGAATCTAAATCGACAATGCCAAAGGTAGACTGATACGCACCGTGAGATTCGATAAATTCAAATTCAACAATAGTATCTTCGTTAAATTTAATGCCTTGATTTCCGACAACGTCTGCGGATGCCGAAAGACTCATCGCATTAAGCAATCCTAAAGTGCCAAGAGATAAACTAAAACAAGTCCAGTTGAGCTTAAGCATTTTATCAAGTTTAGAGAAGAATTTTGCTGTTGATGGCGATCGCTTCATAATATTCCTGCTAATTACCAAAGATTTTGTTCTGGTTCAATCTGATTGACCTGTTCGATAAATTTTTTCGTTTCTTCTAGCTGTCGTTTTGCCATTTGGCGAGCTTCGTAGACTGGATTAATACACTCCCTGGCTTCAGGTTCACTGCTTCTTCTGGCAATGCGTCTAGGACCAGAATCGGCTAACTTATATTCGTTTTCTACTGCTGCTAAATTGTCTAAAGACTGTTGGAGATTTTTTTGCAGCGCCTCGGCAACTTCATTTAAACTTACTTCAGTGGTTTGATTGTCAGAGCCAGTACCTGAATCAGTACCTGAAGCACTATCAAAGCTATTTTCAAAACCTAAATCAATTGGACTACTTAATCCACCGCCAGATACCACTCCTGTAGCTGAATTATATTGAAGAGTACGAGGAGCTCCACTACCGCTGCCACGATTGCCAGTATTCACAGTGGTTGAAGGCGAACTAGTATTATTAGCTCCTGTAGTGTCAGATTGGTTGGTTTGAGCTGAGGCAGATATCGTTGTCGTTACCGTTAATATTCCTGCCATGACTAGAGTACCTAGCCAAAATAATTGCTTGTGCATGATTAATCATCCTTATATACTTTTTTGCGATTAGAATCCTGCGCCGACTCCGAAAATAAAACGCGCTCCATCTCCTGCGCCAACAATATCTCTAGCACCAAGATGAATACTTAAGGGAACAGTACGCAAAGGAGATACTGACAAGCCCATACCCAGGTCTTGTCCTGTCCATTCGGTAACAAAACTAACTGGACGGGCTACCCGAAAAGCTAAACTACCAAAGACATTAACGTTGCCATTATCGTCGGTAATATCGTCAACACTACGAAATTGTCCGTTACCAATCCCGATAGTTGCCCCTACACGACTAAAAGGAGAACTGATGTCTTCTCTCGTTTTGAAAATTTTAGTAGTGGACAAATATAAAGAATCTTTTGAGTCATTTTCATCACCAACAGACAAAAAGCTATTCCAGCCAGCCGAAACGCCCCAGCCGTTGGCAATTCTACGATGTAGCTTTAAGTTCAAACCACCTGAACCGAAGTCACGGTTATTACCAAAACTCGCCAAAGTATAGCTAAGTTCTGCACCCACCAGCTTCTGGGCATCTCCAAAACCTAAGCCAAATACCATGGTGGCATCGCCATCATTTGTTCCCTCATCTCCACCACGAGTATCAACCTGATAGCTAAGACCACTATAAAATCCGCGATCAGCACCAAAGCCATAGGGATTGGCAATAGTTAAGCCAGGCGCACCACGGCTAGGAGTGAAATTGCGTTGTTGAATATTTTCCAGTTTAAACTTTACATCTTCTGCATCATTTTCCTCAGAATCGCTCCAAGAATCACTCCCAGAATTATCAGCAGTAAAAGTCAAATCACTGTCGGCTGTTTTATCGATTTGACTTTGGGAAAAATTGGCAGGTTGTTGAGGTTTAACGGCTGGATTTGCCCAAGCATTTAAACTTAAAAATGGCAAAAAAAGTACGCTAGAGCCAGCAAAAGTTAATATACGCATAAATTCATAGCAATAGATATAAACACACTTACAATTAATCAATCATTTAGTCATACAAATATCTAGAGCTTAGTCTGAAAAAAATCTAGCAATACTTAGCTTATAAATACTAAATACTGGCTAATTTTATTATTTTATATAATTGATATTTGCAAGTTTTTGGATCACACTTTTGCTGTTATATCTTATAATTTATTAAAGCTCAATATCTTCAAGCAAAAATAGTTGTTATTACTGAGTTACCTAATAAATTCAACGTAGATAAAAATACCAATAGTAATTTAATTTGGTTATAAATACCGAAGCATTATCTTGTTTATAAAAGTTAGTAGTAGTTGTATATATATTTTTGGTTTTAAAAGATTACAATATATTTTAGATTTATTTATTTAATCTTCAAGCAGTTGGTTTTTTTAGCTTAAATTGAAAAACTACCTAGATAAAAGCCAAATTTTTAGCACAATCAATTTTATTTAATCCAGACATTTTATGAGCTTTGATATTAAGTTTGATTATCGTTTTGATGAAAAAAATTTTTTCACGCCAGAGCGCAAAGCGATTTTAGAACAAGCGGGAAAAATATGGAGTTCCTATATTCGAGATGAATTTACACCAATTCCAACTGGAGAAAATTTAAGGTTTCCAATTAACAATATTGAACGAAATGTTGTTTTGAATAAACCAATTGACGACCTTTTAATCTTTGTTTCTTCTGTAAATTTGCCTTCAGATCGAGCAACTTTAGGAGAAGGAGCATATTATGCTACTTATGTTGTTGGCAGCGATCGCGAACAGCGCATTATTGGAGATGATTTTGAACCTTGGCTAGGGACTATTGAGTTTAATGCTTCAGTAGCAGATAGTTTCTATTTCGATCCCACTCCAGAAACAGACGATGATATTCCTTTTAATAAACAAGATTTTCTTAGTTTAAGTCTTCATGAAATTGGTCATATCTTAGGCATTGGAACTGCCAATCAATTCTCAAGACAAATTCAAAATCAGCACTTTATCGGTACTCAAAGCATCGAGTTAAATGGAGGTCAACTAATACCTTTAGATAATGATGAAAATCATATTCGAGATGGTTTTACCGTAGACCCAGATAGCGATGCTTTATTAGATAAATCTTTTACCTTTGGCGAAAGAAATTTGCCTACTGATTTAGATTTGGCAGTTTTAGCTGATATTGGCTATGAGATCTTCGCTTATGATAGGACTCCTGTATATCGTTTTTATCAATATGAAAAGGGATTTCATTTTTACACTGCTAATAAAAATGAACGAGAAAACGTGATTCTGCGCAGTGAGGCAGGAGAAATAAAGTACAACTATGAAAATGTAGGTTATGAAGTTTTAGGTAGAGATACAGATGCTTTGAGTGGAGAAAAAATTAACAAGGCACTACCAGTTTATCGCTTTTTCAATCGACAGACAGGGGCGCACCTATACACTATGGATGAGGTTGAAAAAGAGTATATTCTTGATAATCTAAGTAATTACAATTTTGAAAATATAGCCTACTATGCTTTTGAGTCTCAACCACAAAACATAGAGACAGTTCCGCTATATCGAATGTTAAATACTCAATCAAACTCTCACTTATTTACGGCTAATAGTCAGGAATTTGAGTTTATAAAACAAACCCAACCTCATTTTCAGGCTGAGGGCAATGCGGGAGTAACTTTCTATGTTTTAGAGCCGATTTAATCTGTCTAAACTTTAAGCAAAAAAAGTACCAATGTACAGGAAAAATTTGGTTAGGAACGATCGCTTTTGGATATTTTCTAGTTTAGTTGGCGTGGCTCTTTTGTATCTCAACTTGGTTTGGAAAGCTACAGAAAATATCGATCAACTTACCACTGATAGTTTGTTTGCAGGAGCAATTATCTGGCTGCTGTGGCGAAAACGAGATGATTTTGAATATAATAGCGATCCTGTTTCTAGCTTTATTGGCTTGCTGTTGTTGGGGCCAATTTTGTCTAAGACCATGACGCTTTTTTGGTTTGAGTCTACTCTATTATTTAGCTTACCTCTAAGTGTAGCGATCGCTCTAGCTTTAATTGCTTCTGGATTCAGAGGTTTTGGTCAGTATATTCAGGAATTATTCTTTGCTTGGTTTTTATTTTTTCCTACAGGAGCAATTGGAAACTTTATCGATAGCATAGTTCACATTACTATTCTTAATGCTAAATTTGCTACTTATTTTTTGTACTATTTGGGGTTCAATGTTGCAACTCAAGGAAATCAGGTAATGATCTCTTTGCCACAATCGGGGACATTTAAAGCGATCGTCGATTATCCTTGTGCTGGAGTACCAATGATTCTTTTAATACTCAAATTAGCATTATTATTTGTTGCTTTTGTACCCCTGCCAAAATATCAACAATTATTAATTCCCACATTTTCAATTATCTTGGGTTTTTTTCTGGGAGTCCTTAGGGTTTGTCTTTTAACTTTATTTATTCCAGAACCAGCTCAATTTGATTATTGGCATGGAGCGACAGGTTCACAGATATTTTCGACTTTGGCGATCGCTATTTTTTCGGTTTTCTGCTACTTGATATTGCGACAACAGGAATTAAAGGCAAGTAATGAGTCTTAAATATTTACAGTTCAATCAATGGCGTAGCAACTTTCTCGTCATCAGCAGCATTGGGATTAATTTAGCGGTTGTTTATGCACTTATAGTTCCTGCTGTAGGTTATCGTTCTACGGCTGATTTTAAGTTTCCTGAAAGTTTAAGCCTCAATTCTGCAACAGCAATTGCCGTTAAATCGAATTTAACTAAACCAAAAGCTAAGACTTTATCAACAGAAATAATCAAGTCCCGTAAAAAATATAAATATGTTCTAGACAAGCAAGAAATAGACTTAGACCTAAATTACTTGGTTGGTACAAGAGGAGATGTGGAGACATACCTGCAAAGTTACACTTCTCTGCCTGCATCAATCATTCGAGCCAAAACAGTGAAACACAAAAAAGAAACAGGTTTTTATACCGTATTTAGCGATCGAGATCGCGTTTACTTAAGTAGCTGTATCAGTCCACGTAGTCCAAGCAGTGTGACCCAAAGACAGTTTTCTCAACATCGTTATCAAAATGATTTCCAGTTCCAGGTAGGATTAGACTGGTTGAAAGGCAAAGAAAGTATTCGCGATCGCCGTTGTCTATGGGTACATTTATCTACAGCAATTACCCAATCCGACACTCAAGCTGCTTATGAAGCATTAGAAGCCGTCTGGGTCGATTTATATCAGTGGTGGCTGCCTAATTTTCCGCCTTTAACCGCTGAAAATGGATAACGCGATCGGATAATTCCTAATATTTGTTCTCCAAGACTATACTGGACGAGTTTAAATTTAATCAAGAACTTCAAGCAAATCGATGACTATCTCACAAGATCGAGAGAGAGTATTTTCTTCTGGGATTTTGCGCTTAGTTGGCTATGGCTTATTAGTCATGGCAATAGTAGATCTGATATTTCTCTTAATTCCGCTGCAATTGATGGATCCACTCTGGGAATTTCAAACTATGGGTGCAATTGTAGAAAGGATTCCCGTCACTTTGCTGGGTATAGTTCTAATTTATTACGGCGAAAAAAGCGATCGCGCCCCGATTGAAACTATAGTTCTCAGGGTTTTATCTTGGCTATCTTTGCTAGCAGCCATACTTTTAGTATTAATGATTCCTTTGAATATCAATAATAGTTTTCGGATTTATAATCAACAAAATGCTACAGTTAATGCTCAATATGTTGGTCAAAAAGAGGCAATTCAGCAATTCCAAGATCGGCTAGAAGCGGCTAATTCTAAAGATGAAATCGGAAAAATACTTCAACAGCAAGCCAAACAAGAAGTTAGTATTCCCGACTCAGTAAATACTCAGAAGTTAAAAACAGATCTTCTAGCCGATTTAAAAAATAATCAAGACAATATTAACAGCCAAGCACAGTCATTCAGAGTCCAAAAGCGTTCCTGGCTATTAAAAAATTGTTTTAAGTGGAATCTCGGTGCATTAATCGCCTCTATTTTGTTCTTTTTAATTTGGAAAAATACTGCATGGACAAGGCTTAATGTCAATTTGAATGAAAATTGAAATACTGAAGCTCGATCGATAAAATCTAAATTACAGCGAGATAAATTAGTAAAACTACTGAAGCTTATAATCGAAAAAAAAAATAATATAAATACTCAAGGTAGCTAGAATTTTCAGCTCGGTATTTTTTACGTTTAATTTTAAAGAAGGCTCTGAAAAAGTTCACGTATTTTGTGAGATTTACAGGTCAAACCCAAATATGAGTAACGAAATAGTTAAATCTGAGGCAATTGACTTAAGTGTATTCAACACTCAAGAATCTGGTTTTTCACTATCAGATTTGAAGCAAATTGTTTACCGTCGATGGAAGCCTGCATTAGCCGTGGGCATAACCGCTTTTACGGGAATCTTTTTGTTGATTGCTTTAAAAACTCCTAAATACAGTTCTGAAACTTTAATTCTGTTAGAAACACCGAAAAACATAGAATCGACATCCGTTGCTCCAACAGTTGCGACTAACCAATTAAGCTCGATCAAGGATTTTTCTACCGAGATTTTTGTATTGCGTAGTAACTCTATGGTGGAAAAAGCTGTAGCAAAACTAAAAGACCGCTATCCAAATATTTCAGTACCTGAAGTAGTACAAAATTTGTCAATCTATCAAGCAGGACTTGACAAAATACCGACAGACGTGTTAGTGGTTTCTTATACTGATACCAATCCAGAGAAAGCGAAAATCGTTTTAGAAGCATTAAGTTCTACTTACGTTAAATATAGTTTAGAAAAGCAGCAATTAAAAGCGGCAACCGCGATTGAATTTATCAATCTTCAATTGCCTGATGCTCAACAAGAATTAGACGAAGCTGCCCAAAAGGTTCGTGACTTTAGACAGGTTCACCAGCTAGTCAATCCAGAAGCATCAGCAATTGAAGTAGAAGAAATTAAACTAGATATTACCAAACAGATTGAAGATACGAAAATTGCGATCGCTCTCAATCAACAACAAAGTCAAGAATTGGAACGTCAATTGGGTGAATTGGGTCAAGATTCGGACACCATGGTTGCATCTGCGGTTTTGGGTCAAGATGGCGTTTATCAGAATTTATCTGCTCGACTAAAAGAAATAGAAACTCAATATAATTTGGGTACAGTTGATTTCCGTGACAACTACTATGTGATGGAAAATCTTCAAAAGAAGCGGCAAGAATTGAAAAAGCTTCTTCAAGAGAGAGCAGAGCAAGTTTTAGGTAAGTCAATTTCTCCTAAAATACTTGAGCGTATAGTATTAGCTCCTAGTTATACAGATTCAACGCAACCATCAACAGCTAACAATGCTGGCAATAGCGATAGTAGTAGCAGTAATACTAATACTAGCAATGGCGAAAGTCCCTTCTTAATCGGTCAAAATAGTAATAATTCAAAC
Organism: Coleofasciculaceae cyanobacterium; assembly: GCA_036703275.1. Classification (NCBI taxonomy): domain Bacteria; kingdom Bacillati; phylum Cyanobacteriota; class Cyanophyceae; order Coleofasciculales; family Coleofasciculaceae; species Coleofasciculaceae cyanobacterium. The sequence goes on from DATNPK010000092.1 coordinate 60,341, forward strand.
ACAGAATCAGGAACTAAAGTATCTGCTGAAGGTTCTACTTTAGGATTTTTTACTACAAAAAGATTAGAGTTACAAGAGGAAACCGCAAGCCTGCAAGCAAAATTGGCAAGTCTACGTCAGGCAAAAGCAAAAGCCGATAATCAATTTCTCAATATTCCTGGGTTACAACAAACATTTACTGAACTAACACGTCAAGTAGAGCTTAAATCTGAAGCTTATAATTATCTTCTTCAAAGACGACAAGAACTAGCAATTTCTGAAGCCGAGGAAATTGCACCCTGGCGCATACTTAATGAACCCTTTTTACCCAGCAAACCAGTTTCGCCCAATATTACCCAGGGATTATTACAAGCATTAATCGCTGGTGGATTTCTCGGAGTTGCTACAGCATTTATGCTGCAACGTCTGGATCAAAGTATTAAACGGGTAGAAGAAATCAAGCAGATTACTAAATTACCTATACTAGGTGTCATTCCTAAAGTTGCCGAGCCAAGGATTGATGCTAATATTTATACTACCAAAAAGTCTTATTCTTACTATTCATCTTTCACCGAAGGTTTACGTTCTCTGGCGATGAATTTGCGCTACTTAGTAGCAGATGATGGTCAAATCAAAACTATAGCCGTCACTTCTACTACTTCTGCCGAAGGCAAATCTACTATTTCCCATAATCTTGCTATTGTCTTGGCAGAATTTGAGCTGCGAGTATTGGTTGTCGATGCTGATTTGCGTAAACCTAAATTGCATAAATTAGCTCATCTTCCCAATGAGGCTGGGTTGAGCGAAGCAATTACCCAAGAGCAACCTTGGACTGATTACATTCAGCCTAGCTCAGTGAAAAATTTAGATGTAATTACCGCAGGAGCAACTTCTCCTAATCCGATTGCTTTATTAAATTCTAATAAGATGAAGCAGCTGATTCAAGAATGGTCAGCAGTCTATGACTATGTAATCATCGATACCCCTCCAATTGGCGTAATTGCTGATGCTAAATGTTTAGCTCAAGAAGTTGATTCTTTCTTATTCGTCTCTGGTATCCAAAAAGCTACTCGCAGGGGAATGGATAATGCTTTAGACGTTTTACGTCATGGTCAGTGTCATGTTGCAGGTGTAGCTGCTAACATGGTCGATCCAGAATTTGATTATTACGCTTATTCTTATTACGACTCTTACTATAACCACTCGACTCCAAATAGTAATGGCAATAATAGTGACAATGAAGCGAAATCTGAAGGGGCAATTGGTAATTTACTGCAACAATTCCGCCGTCGTTAATCGTACCTAATTACACCAAGTTTTTTCAAGTTGGAACTAAAAACAGCCGAGCTATGGGTAGATTGACCAAATTTAAATCTCAACATCCGCGCCAAGTTATTTACAGTCCAGAAAGTCGGCTGCGACATCCCCCAATAATGCTTCGGGAAATGTGGCGAGACTTGTTAGCTTCTAGAGAGTTAGCGTGGCGATTGTTAGTCAGAGACATCAGCGCTCAATACCGTCAGTCATTTTTGGGTATTTTCTGGGCGGTTATTCCTGCGGTAATTACGGCAGCAGGGTTTACCTTAGCAAAAGACAACGGAATTGTGAACATTGGGGCGACAGATTTACCTTATCCCGCTTATGTCATGTTTAGTATGACTCTGTGGCAAACTTTTGTGGAGGCTCTCAATGCACCTATTCAAGGAGTAACTGCGGGCAAAGCGATGTTAGCTCGAATTAACTTCCCTCGCGAAGCATTGGTTTTAAGCAAGCTAGGCGAAGTATTCTTCAATTTTGGCGTTAAGCTAATTTTGATTGTTATCTTATTCCTCTGGTTCAAGATGCCCGTCAGTGGCAGCGTAATTTTAGCACCAGTGGCTTTAATTCATTTGGTAGCATTGGGAACTTTTATCGGTTTGATCCTTGCACCTATGGGAGCTTTGTATCAGGATATTTCCCGAGCTATTACCTTATTGACTGGTTTATGGTTGTTTCTTACTCCTGTCGTTTATCCCGTACCCAATGGGGGCGTATTTGGCACGATTGTCAAATTTAACCCCGTAACACCTTTGTTAGTCACCACGCGAGAATTAGCCACTACGGGAACAGTATCCGATCCAATCGGTTTTTGGCTTGCCAGTAGCATTGGCTTGGTTGGCTTATTAGTGGGTTGGATTATTTATCGTGTCTCAATGCCTTACATAGTAGAGAGAATTAGTTCTTAGAAAATGATTAATACTACCCCAGCCAAAGTTATCGAACCCTCTTTTAATAACGACGAAGTAGTTCTCTCAGTCGAAGGAGTATCGAAAAAGTTTTGTCGCGATTTAAAACGTTCTTTATTTTACGGAGTACAGGATATTGCAGGCGAATTAACTGGAGTCAGACAAAAAAGCGATCGCCTGAGAAATAAAGAATTTTGGGCATTAGATAACGTTAGTTTTGAACTTAGAAAAGGCGAAGCATTGGGCTTAGTTGGCAAAAATGGTAGCGGTAAATCCACCTTACTTCGCATCATTGCAGGACTAATTAAACCCGATCGCGGTACGGTGAAAGTCACGGGTAGAGTTGCACCTCTAATTGCTTTGGGTGCGGGTTTCAATCCCATCTTGACGGGAAGAGAGAACATCTATGCCAATATGTCGATCTTGGGTTTATCTACCAAAGAGATTGGCGAAAGATTTGATGATGTCGTCGAGTTTGCCGAGATCGGTGAGGCGATCGATTCACCAGTGCAAACATATAGTTCTGGAATGGCTGCACGTTTGGGTTTTGCTAGTGCTATACATACCGAACCAGATATTTTGCTAATTGATGAGGTGTTAGCTGTAGGCGACGCAAAATTTAGAGCGAAATGTAACCGAAAGCTTAATGAAATTCGGAGTAAAGGTTCATCTTTTGTTCTAGTCTCTCATAATGTAGCAGCAATTTTAGGTATATGTGATCGTTCTGTATATCTATCAAAAGGAAAAGTCATTGCAGATGGGTTAACAGATTCAGTAGTCCGAAAATATGAAGCAGATTTATTTGTAACGGGTAACGAAATAAGTTACGGAAAAGTTAACTTTGAGGAAAAGGCAGCAGAAGAAAGTTCTGGTGCAGATATTAGATATTTTTGTTTCAAAGATCGAGACTGCAATATTATTAATTCTCCAGAAGTTGGAGAATATGTCAGTTTTTGTGTAGGGTGTCAAATACATCAAAACGTCAATGAAATTTTTGTTTATTTTGCTATTAATGATTTAACTAAAGATAATGAAAGTATATTAGTCATATCTAGTCAGTTTGATAAAAAATATATTGAAGCTAAACCAGGAAAATTGGAAATACAGTTACAGCTACCCTGTTGTTATCTCAGACCAGGTGCTTATGAAATGACGATATATTTGCAAAAGCAAAATAGTTATGCTTTTGATATTGTTTCTTCTCTAAGGTTTGAAATTAAAGACTCTTATAACATTACTTACTTGAATGGTAGAAATTTATTTTATCATCCTAGAAAATGGAATTATTTAAATACTAAGTAGAGCAATAACCCGTAGCAATTATTAAGCAATATCATATTAAAAAATGAAAAAAAATATTAAATATCAGTTACAAACATATTTATTAAAGGCAATTCGGTATTTAGCTAATAATGATTTTTTTATTCAAGAATTGAAACAAGCAGAAAAACAGAAAGAGTTATTAAGAAATAAAACTATTTTACAGCAGCTTAAATTATGTGGTCATGGAGTAAGGTTAAATGGCAAAATGTTTATTTCCCATCCCCAGAACATGATTATTGGACACAATGTTCATATTAATGAAAACGCTTACTTTTCTTCCGCAGGAGGATTAACAATTGGAGACAATGCTCATATTAGTCGTAATGTAACTATATATACAGTCAATCATAATTATCATGGAGAAGCTTTACCTTACGATAATACAGAAATTGGTAAGCCTGTTGTAATTGGCAAAAATGTTTGGATAGGTATGAATGTTTGTATTGTTCCTGGTGTTCGTATTGGTGATGGTGCAATTATTGGTTTGGGTGCAGTAGTAACTCAAGATATACCGTCATTAGCAATAGTTGGTAATCAGCCAAGTCGTGTATTGAAATATCGAGATGCCAAACATTATCAAAATTTAGAGTCGAAAAAATGTTACGGTGGCGTTCGCGGTCAAATTTTGGTTCCAGAACAATTAGAATACCTAGAAAGTAATCAAGAAGGTCGATATGTTAACTCAAATTAAATCAGTTACAAATAATAAATTATCCTTTTATCGGACTACTCATAATTTTAAAAACTATGCTGAGTTTGAAACTATAGAGCAGTTTAAAGAATATTGTCTTTGGGCTAAAGCTAATAATTGTAAAATCTATATTTTAGGTAATGGTTCTAATACTTTATTCACTAGAAAAAATATTAAATCGCTAATTCTTAAAAACAAGCTACACAAGAAAATAGATATGCTGTCAAAAAATAAAATTAGAGTATCTTCATCAACTCAAATCAGAGATATTTTAAAACACTGTTTTGATAATTCTCTCGATTCTTTTTATTATCTAGCATCAGTCCCAGCTACAATTGGTGGAGCGTTAGCTATGAATGCTGGAAGAGGCAAAAAGTTTCAGCGCACTATTTACGATTTTGTTGAGACTGTTGATTTTTTTGATTTTGAAAATAACTATGTAAAGACCCTAACCAAAGAAGAAATTATTAGAGGCTATAGGGAGACAATATTTACTGGTATTCAATCTAAACTTATTTTGAGTGCTGTATTTAATTTCCGAGAAATTAAACTAGAGGGTAATCCCATAGCAGAAAGATGTATATGGTCAAAAGAAAATCAAGATCATTGTGCACCTAATTGTGGTTCTGTATTTAAAGAATCTGACTCTAGTATTTTAAAAAACCTGAAAGGATTTCATATTAATCAAACAAGTTTTTCTTCTAAAACCAGCAATTGGATCGTTAATAAATCTGATAGTTGTATTTCAATTTTAATGCTAATTATACTAGTAAAAATAATTCATTTTTTTAAAAGAAAAATAGCTAAAGTCGAAATTATATTTGTAGACTAGCTTTATTTTCTAAATTCAAAAAATAATGTTACTTCTAAAGGAAAACAATGAAAGTAGGAATTATAACTTTTCATCACACTACAAATTTTGGTGCAACATTACAGACTTATGGATTGTGGAAAGCCATTATAAGTCAAGGACATGAGGTAGAAATCATTGATTATCGGCCACCTGCCGCTACTCAATATTATCGTCATAAAATTATTAATCCTATTTATGGTAATTTTTCTAAAATTGTCTGGTTAAAAATTCTAATAAAATATTTTTATTCTAGTTTGGCAAAATATATTAAAATGAGAGATTTCTTAGTTTCTGAATTAACTTTAAGTAAGAAAAAGTTTGTTGATCGAGAACAATTAAAATTCTTTTTAGAGTCAAAAGCCGACTATGATGCTGTAGTTTGTGGTAGCGATCAGATTTGGTGTGTTAATTCAATTAGAGGATTCGATACATCTTATTTTTTAGATTTTGTTAACGATAAATGTCGCAAGTTAAGTTATGCGGCTAGCTTTGGTCCAACAGCTAATTTGGGAGAGAATTGTAAATCGATTAGTAAGTTAATTAGGAATCTAGATAATATTTCGTTACGCGATTCCAATAGTTTGAATTTAATTCAGCAAAATTGTAATATTTCAGGGATTAAGGTTCTCGACCCAACATTTATAGTTGACTATAAAAAAGTTTTTAATTTAAGCAATAATCCAAGTAACAAACAATATCTTTTATTGTATCTAGAAAAACATCTAAAGCCTCAAGAAATTGATTTTATTGATTTTGTTGCCAAACAAAAAAAACTAACTATTATTTCTATTGGAGAACCTTGTTATAAAGCCGATAAAATTTTAATTAACATAAGCCCGATCGAGTGGTTGAAATATTTTAATCATGCCTCTTATATAGTTACCAACTTTTATCATGGAACTATTTTTTCTATAAAATTTAAAAAGCAATTTACAACTTTTGCTAGTGAAAGTAAACTCAATAAAACAGGAGACTTAGTTGATAATTTAGGATTAAAGAATAGATTTGTAAGTAATATTCAATCAAACTCTTTTGAGAAACAATTGATCGAAATTGATTACAATCTTGTCGACCAAAAATTAAATAATGAAATATTAATATCTAAGACTTATTTATTTGATGCTTTAAATGGAAAAGAATTGCAAAAAACGTCATTAACTACAATCGGAAGCTGTACGAAAAATTAAGATTTATGCAACCCCAGAAAATCAACGTATTATCAGAACAGCCTCTTGTTAGCGTTATCATTCCTACTTATGACCGTGCAAAAATTATTGACATTTCTTTAAAGAGCGTATTCAATCAATCGTATCAAAATATAGAGATTATTGTTGTTGACGATCACTCTACAGATAATACCGAAGCAGTTATTAATAGTATTAACGATCCTAGAATTCGCTATTTTCGCCACTCAACTAATAAAGGAGGTGGTGCTACACGGAATACGGGTATTGAAGCAGCAAAAGGTGAATACATTGCCTTTTTAGATTCTGATGATGTTTGGGTTGCTGATAAGCTAGAATTGCAACTTGCTTCGATTCTACAATCTGCCGCTCCTGAACGAATAGTTAGTTATACTCAAGCTTTTTACAGTGTTTCTGGAATTTCGGAGTCTACTTACACGGCTTTTGATGATCGCTTTTTTGTACCCAAAAAAGCCAAGGAATCAGCAGAATCTTTGGGAGACTATCTATTTTGTAATCAAGGGAAAGCGTTAACTAGCACCCTGATGCTTCATAATTCTCTAGCTTTTAATACTCGTTTTCGAGATAGTTTGAGAAAACATCAAGATTGGGATTTTTGTCTCCGATTAGAAGCTGCCGGAGCAATTTTTTCTTTTATAGAGCAACCTCTGACTATTTGGAATGGCGATTCTAAATTAGATCATGTTGGGAGAACACCTGACTATCGACTTTCAGAAACTTTTATTCGCGAATGTCGAAATTATGTTTCATCTAAGGCTGCTACAGCTTTTTTACTAGATAAAGTAATTCCATCTTTAATTCAAGATGGGACTAGAAAATTATATTGTCAAAAAATAGTTTTCAATGGATTAGTACATCAATTAATTTCTTGGAAAAAATTCATCCGAATTACTGCTCACTTGTGGCTAAGAAAATTAAAAGCGTTGCGTAAATTTAATTTTATGAAAAAAGTATTATCTTTTTAAAACTATTAAGGAGATTTCCCATGCTCGTCTATATTTCATCATATTTAAGGTCGGGTAACTCATTAATGCAAAATTTGATTAGAAACTTTTTTGCCAGACCGATTTCTGGAGTCGAATCAAATAGCAAATTAATTAGAACTAAATTTGCTAAAAATTGGCGTTATAACGGTCAAACTTTACCGAATAGCCAAGAAGAACTACAGTCTATATCTTTGAAGTTAAATCGACAAATTTTATCGAGATGGAACCGATATATTTTTAAAACCTACGATATTAATAAGTGGGTTGTAGAATACGCTCTAGACCTATCGCCTTACAGTAAAAACTGTCGCTGTTTACTACCTGGATGTCAAAATATATTGACAGATCGAAACCGTCAAAAATTAGCCAACGATTGTAATTACTTTTTTATCAAAACCCATAATCCTCCTTTTTTAGAATATTTTGACAATGAATATGTTCTTCAAATCGTGCGTCATCCTAGTTTAGTGTTTGAATCTTACTTTCATTTTTTAAGTAAGTATATTAATCGCCATAAAACTTTGGATGAAGTTATTATGGGCCAAGTTCCTTATGGTTCTTGGAGCGATTGGCATCAGCAATGGGAACGGGCGATGTCTGTTGTTAATGGCAAATTTTTAAGATTGCGCTTTGAAGATATTCTTTTAGATACATTAATAGCTTGCCAGCAAATTAAAGAACTAATTGGGTTGGATTACGATTCTACTCAAACATTAACTTCGTTTAGCGAATTAAAACAACGAGATTCTAGTTATTATCGTTCCGGAGACACCGAGTCTATAGATTGCTACAATCGTTCAGAATCTTTTAAGCTACTCCAGAAATTACATGCTGCTACTATCGCCTCATTAGGTTATGAATAAATCAATTCCCAAGGTTAGCATTTTGATGTGTGTCTACAATGGAGAAACTTATCTATCAGAAGCAATAGCAAGTATCTTAAAACAAAGTTATACAGACTTTGAATTTGTAATTGTAGATGATGGCTCTACAGATAGCACGCGGCGGATTCTGAGCGATTATGCAGCCAAAGATGAGAGGATTGTTCTTATCTACAATCAGCATAACTTGGGTCTAGAAAAATCATTAAATAAAGGATTAGCAGCAACTAAAGGAAAATACCTGGTTCGGCAAGATGCAGATGATATCTCATTACCCAATCGCTTACAACTGCAAGTAGATTTTTTAGATACTCATCCAGAAGTAGGTGCAGTAGGTTCTTCTGTAGAATTTATCGATCGCCAAGGCACAGTTTTAGGCAAACAAGACATACCTGAAGACCATCATAGCTTACAGGCACTGCTTTTAATTAACAATTATCTATGGCATTCATCAATGACAATTAGACGAAGTTTGTTACAAAAACTAGGAGGATACAATGAGCAAATGCTTCATGCAGAAGATTACGATCTTTGGTGGCGGATAAGTTGTAATTCTTATTTAGCAACGCTTTCAGATATTCTCTTACAATACCGCCGCGATAATCCTGCTGCTATTACTAAGCTCAAACGAAAAAAACAACTTCAATGTTCGCAGCAAATTTCCTATAAAGCCATACAAGAAAGCCTACAGGACAAAAGCTTAGCTTTAGATGCTAAAGCTTACGAACGTCTCTGGTGGTCATATTTAGAGCTTATAGATAAACGCTCCTATCAAAAATGGTGGTATGAAGAGCTAGGCGAAAGTGGCTTACTTCAGCAGCAAGATCTAAATTTACTAGAGTCGTTTTGGAATTTACTCGCCAGCAATCCTACTAGAGCCGAGATTTGGGGAAAACGTTTCTATCATTTGAGCAATCATTTATTGCGTACCAAACAAACTTTAATCGGACTCAAATTACTGTGGATTTTAAAAAGTAAATTACAATTATCCGTTCGATGGCACACTACAGTTAAAGCTTTAGTTACGCCCTATGTTCCAAACATAGGTCGTCGGCTTTGGGCAGTTGGAAAAGCGAGAGTGAATAACTTTAAATTACATATTTCCAAGAATAGCTTTTTAGTCAAAAACTAACTTTCTAAAGCAATCGCTAATGAGAGGCGGAATCGCAGACAAACAATAATCATTATTTACTTAAAACTAAGATCGGACAAATAATCTGAGAAAAAAACCACCAAGTCTTTATAATTTTTAAGCTTATTCAATTTATGAAAATTTTACACATCAATCAATCTGATACTGCTGGCGGTGCGGCGATCGCAGGGTACAGACTGCATCAAGATTTATTAGATCTGGGTATTGATTCTCGGTTGCTGGTGGGCGTAGCTAAAACAAAAAGCGATCGCATTGCTACAGTTAAACGCAAACAGCGTCTAGAAAATCAAATTTGTCGCTTGTCCAGCCGTTTAGGACTTAATTACCTCAATCTTATTAGTAGTTTTGACATACCTAAACATAAGTTTTTCCAAGAAGCCGACGTTTTAAACTTTCATAATCTTCACACTGGTTATTTTAACTATCTGACAATACCTAAACTTACTAAAAACAAACCTGCTGTATTTACTCTTCATGATATGTGGAGCTTTACTGGTCACTGTGCTTATAGTTACGATTGCGATCGCTGGAAACAAGGCTGTGGTCAATGTCCCGATCTCAATACTTATCCTGCTGTTCGTAGAGATAGTACATCTTGGGAGTGGAAGTTAAAAGATTGGGTTTATAGTCGCTCTAATCTATCAGTAGTGACACCCAGCAAATGGTTAACTGAACAGGTGAAGCAAAGTATGCTGAATCGTTTTCCTATTCATCATGTTCCTTATGGAATTGATACAGAAGCCTATCAGCCAATCGACTCAGAAAAATGCCGATATATACTTAATATTCCAAACAATAAAAAAGTTTTAATGTTTGGTGCTGAAAACATTAGCGATTCTCGTAAAGGTGGCGATTTATTAACAGAAGCTTTAACAAAATTACCAGAATCCCTAAAAGCAGAAACCGTATTGCTAACTTTTGGTTACGGTGGAGAAATTATTAGTAATGCTGTCGGAATTGAGACTGTAAATCTTGGCTATGTTAGCAGCGATCGCTTAAAATCTATTGCCTATTCTGCTGCCGATTTATTCATTTTTCCCACCCGTGCAGATAACTTACCTCTAGTCTTACAAGAAAGCATGGCTTGTGGAACACCAATGGTATCTTTCAAGATTGGCGGTGTTCCTGATTTAGTTCGTCACAATATTACAGGTTATTTAGCTACTCCCGAAGATTCTAATGATTTTTGTCAGGGAATTATTCAGCTTTTAGAAGACGATCGATTAAGAGCAGAAATGAAACAAAACTGTAGAGCGATCGCACTAGATGAATATTCTCTTGAACTTCAAGGACAGAGATACATCGAACTGTATCAAAATGCTTTGCAGAATTAAAAATAGAGACGCTGAATTGCTTCTTAATAAGATTATCCAAAACTTAGCTTATTTATTCCATACCTAAAATGTCAGTTTTAAGCACACAGATTACTTTAGAAGATTTACCCGCACCACCACCAGATAAGATAGGATGGCCCTGGACAGAAGCCAGTCAACTTTTGCCTCCAAATATGCCAGATGGTCAACCTTGGCCTTTAATTAGCATTATTACACCTAGCTATAACCAAAGCCGTTTTTTAGAGAAAACTATTCGCTCGGTATTACTGCAAAGTTATCCTAATTTGGAGTATATCGTGATTGATGGTGGAAGTAGCGATCGCAGTGTAGATATTATTAAAAAGTACGAGTCTTACTTAACATATTGGGTTAGCGAGAAAGATAAAGGACAAGCTCACGCTATTAACAAAGGGTTTGATCGAGCTACAGGTAAAATTTTTGCATGGTTAAATAGCGATGATATTTATCTTCCCGAAGCTTTATCTTTAGTTGCAGAAAGGTTTAACCAAGAAGATAATCATACTGGCGCATTAGTTGGAATCGGTCATAAAGTAGATGAAACAGGAAAAATAGTTTATACTCCGCCGCGAGGACCTGAATTAAACTTTCAGTCTTTTCTTAACTGGCATAAATCTCATTTTATGCAGCCATCCTGTTTTTTCACTAGGGAAGCATGGGAACTCTGCGGACTTTTAGATGAGAGCCTTAATTACTGTATGGATGTAGATTTATGGCTCAAAATATCTCAAAAATTCTTTTTTAAAAAACTAGATACAGTATTATCTCATGCCACCGTTCATCAAGAGGCAAAGACTACGGCTCAAAAAGAGCAAACTATTGTAGAGAATGCGCTTTTAATTATGGATTATGGCGCAAGAGATATTGCTTATCAAGATTTGATGGGGCTAGCTGATGCTTTAGTCGATGCTAATCAAAAAATTCAATCGATTACATTTAGTCCAGTTTATAAAATTATTGGACCAATTTATCGAATAGTCAGATATGTTAATCAATTTTTTGGTGATTTAATTAAAAAATATTCTTGTAAAATCTTTAATAGAATCGACCGAAATGTTTGATAAAAAAGTTATCCTTTTTGCACCTGATTTCAAGCCTTTAACTGGTGGCGTAGCGGAATATACATACCATCTTGCAAAAGAATTAAATGAGTTAAATAAGCTTGATCGTGTCATTACTACAATCCATCAAGAACAACAATATGAATTTACTGTTGAAGGTTTAAACAAGCAAAAACACGATCGTCATTTAGGAAAAAGACCAGGAGACAATATTGCTTTGGGGCGTAAAATAAATTCTTTAATTTATTTTGGTAAATTATATTTATTTACTTTAGCAAGCTTTATCAAAATTTTAATAGCTCGTAAATCTACATCTTTGCTAATAACGTATACAGAAAATCTTTATTCCAAAATAATTATTAGGTTATGCAATTTACTTACCATAGAATATGGTGTTTGTATACATGGATTGGATGTAATTAAATTATCTACAGAAGATAAATTTTATTTGCAAGAGATTGGACAAAATGCTAAACCAATAATTTTTAACTCTTTAGCAACTCAAAATTTATTTAAATCTTTATTCTCTGATATTAATAGTAATTCTTATTTATTATATCCAGGTATAAATACTAACGATTGCGAAAGACTAGCTTTTTTTTCTATAGAGCAGCTTGAAGAAAGATTTAAGATTAATTTAAAAAATAAGACTATTATCTTATCTGTTGCCAGACATATTAAAAGAAAAGGTTTAGATATTGGAATTAAAGCTGCTGCTTTATTATACAAAGAATATGATAATTTTATTTATCTTATTGCTGGAGATGGAGCGGAATTTAGTAATTATAAAGCTTTGATTACAGCTCATAATCTCCAAAACAAAGTCTTTTTAATAGAAAAAATTACTGAATCAGAAAAGTTTAGTTTGTTAAATTTAAGTTCAATATTTCTTATGCCTAATCGCGGATTGAATAATACTGACTTTGAAGGCTTTGGTATTAGTTTTATTGAAGCATCTTATTTTAAAAATGTAATTATTGGAGGCAGAAATGGCGGTGCAGTAGAAGCAGTAAAAGATAAAATTACTGGGTTTTTAGTAGATACAGAACAAGAAAAAGCGGAACGAGAAGTAAGTAATATACTTAAAAACTTAATCGATAATCCTCATTTAATTAATAAAATGGGTAACGAAGGTAAAAAGTATGTATTAGAAAATTTCGTGACAAAAAATATAGTTTTTAACTTTGCCAAAAATCTAACTAGATTATTTGTCAAATCAGCAATGAAGTAACAATATTTCTTAAGTAATAAAATTTGTGCGGTCATGAATTCTTTAGTTTCTGTTATCATTCCTTGTTATAATTCCGAACGCTGGATTACCGAAGCGATCGACAGTATTTTAGCTCAAACTTATCCAAATATTGAAATAATTGTTGTCGATGATGATTCGACAGATTCTAGTTTATAAATTATCAAAACTTATGGCGATCAAAATTCAATATTCAGATGTAAAAAAGAATGATTAAGCTTATTAAAATATTACGCAAACTAAACTTACTCGATTGCTTTAGTTTATTGAAAAATATTAAAATTAATAATACTCAAATAAAAATCCCACTAATTAATGGTTTAGGTTATGATTTGTTGAATGCAGCACGTCGCGAATGTTGGCTAGACAATATTATTCAAAGTGCTTTGAAAACTAAGAAAGGAATATTTATTGATGTTGGAGTAAACCTAGGTCAGACTCTTTTAAAAGTAAAGTCTACTCAGTTAAATAATAACTATATTGGTTTTGAGCCAAATTCAATTTGCTCTACCTATGTTAAAAAACTAATTAGTGTTAATAATTGGCATAATTGTCACATTATTCCTGTTGGTTTGGCAAATGAATCTTCTGTATTAAGTTTATTCATGAACAATGATATAGACCCCTCAGCAAGTATTGCTCAAGATTTTAGAGATGAAACTTTCTATTCTTCTCATACCTATGTTCCCGTATTTCAAGGAGATTATTTATTAAGTCAACTTGGGGTTAATTCAATTTCAGTTATTAAAATTGATGTAGAAGGAGCAGAACTTGAAGTAATTCAAGGTCTTCAAAACTCAATAGCCAAGTATAATCCGTACATTTTGTGCGAAGTTCTTCCCGTTTACAATTCAAATACTACTCAAGTAAACTCAAGAAAAAGAAAACAAGATTTATTAGAAAATCTCATCAAAGAAAGTGGCTATAAAATCTACAGAATTATGCATGACGGCAAACTTATGGCTATAAATACAATTGGCGTGCATTCCGATCTTTCTATTTGCGAGTATATTTTTGTACCTGAAGCACATGAGGCTAATTTTTTCAAATCTTATTTATCTAATACTACCGAATATACAAATGAATATTCGGTAGTAACAAACTAAGGTATTTCTTAAACAATAAAATTTAGGTAATTATGAATTCTTTAGTTTCTGTTATAATTCCTTGTTATAATTCTGAACGCTGGATTAGCGAAGCGATCGACAGTATTTTAGCTCAAACTTATCCAAATATTGAAATAATTGTTGTCGATGATGGTTCGACAGATTCTAGTTTAGAAATTATCAAAAGTTATGGCGATCGCCTTAAATGGGTAACGGGAACAAACCAGGGTGGTAATGTCGCTCGCAATCGTGGTTTTCAATTAAGCAAAGGCAAATATATTCAGTGGTTAGATGCCGACGATTATTTATTACCAGAAAAAATTGCTCATCAAATCGAATTTTTAGCAACAAATAATTGTGATGTGGTTTATGGAGATTGGCAACATCAATACCATCAAGAAGATGGTAGTAATTCTTTGGGTAATATTAAACTAAGTGGCCAACATTTGGATACTTTAGAAGCTCTTTTGTCGGGCTGGTGGGCATCTCCAGCAGCATATTTAATTAAGCGAAAAATAGTAATAGAAATTAATGGATGGGATGAGACTTTAAAAGCAGGACAAGATCGAGATTTTTGGATTAGAGTCGCGATCGCTCTTGCTAAATTTGTTTATCAACCTGGCTGCTATTCAATATATCGCCGTTATGGAAACGTGACAGTTTCTACTAAAAATTGTCAGCAATGGTGTGATAGTCACGCTCAGATTTTAGAAAACGCTAGAGCTAGTTTAAAAGCTAAAAATAATTTACAAAATAAATATAAAAAAGCTTTGGCAAAATCACATTTTGCTTTAGCTAGAAACTACTTCGATCGCGATCGCAACTTGTATCAATATCACTTGAATTTAGCTAAAGAGCTAAACCCAGATTTTCGACCCAGTGAAAGCGGTTTATATAACCTGTATGCTAAATTTTTGGGTTTTACCCTAGCAGATTATCTGGCTAGCTGGAAACGCAAAGTTAAGACCGTTGCTACTTTTAATTCATAAGTGCGATCTAGAAACGAAAATAATCATGAAAAGCGATCGCAAAATACTTTATCTGCAATATACCAATCCTACTGCTTATCCTCCTTTAGAGCATAGTTCTCATATTTTGGCGCGTCATGATTGGCAGGTATTATTTTTAGGTATTGGCGCACAAGGAGAAGCAAATAATCTGCTTTTTGCGACTCATCCCAACATTAAGCTAAGACTAATATCTTCTTGTCCCCCAGGCTGGCAACAAAAATTACACTATATCCAATTTTGTCTTTGGGTATTGGCTTGGTGTATTTATTGGCGACCAAAAGTAATTTACGCTTCTGACTTATTTTCTTGTCCAATCGCTTTAACTGCCACTTTCATCCCTGGTATCGAAGTAATTTATCACGAACACGATACCAATGCAGGACAAGAAGATAGTCTATTTATGGATTTATGTTTCAAAGCTCGTAAATGGCTGACTAACCAGGCTAAAGCTTCTATTTTACCTAATAGGCAAAGATTAGAGTATTTTATCCGCGAAACAGCCGTTAAATCCCCAACCTTTTGTGTTTGGAATTGTCCGACTCAAGAAGAAGTTACCCCACCGCGGAGTTCGGCCTTATCTCCCGATGGCAAGCTTAAATTGCTGTATCATGGCTCGATCAACTCTTCTCGCTTACCTCTAAGTATTTTAGAGGCTATGGCAAGTTTAGGCGATCGGGTTGAGTTAGGAATTATTGGTTATGAAACTATTGGTAACGATAGTTATATTCAGCAGTTACGAGCTAAAGCCCAACAATTAGGAATTATCGAACGAGTAGAATTTCTAGGGGCGATGCCTCGTCAAGAAGTATTAAAGCGATCGCAACAATACGATCTGGGTTTAGCATTTATGCCTAACAATAGCGATGATGTTAACTTGCAGCACATGATTGGTGCTTCCAATAAAGTTTTTGACTATCTTAGCTGTGGTTTGGCTTTGCTAGTATCGGATTTAGCAGACTGGCATAGTGCATATGTCAATCCTGGTTATGGTTTGGCTTGCGATCCCGATGATGTAGATAGTATTGCTGCTGCTTTAAGTTGGTATCTTGAACATCCGACTCAGATGCGGGAGATGGGCGAGTTGGGCAGACAACGAATTGCTCAAGAATGGAACTACGAAAAGCAATTTGAACCAGTATTAGAGCTAATGAGTAGCTACTGATTAACGATTGATTATTTTTTATCTTTTATTCTTTCTCTCATGCCACGTTTAGCTTATTTTGTTTCTCATCCGATTCAGTATCAAGCTCCCCTATTGCGTCTTTTGGCCGCAGAGCCAGATATCGAGCTTAAAGTCTTTTTCTATAGCGATTTTTCGGTGCAAGCCTATTACGATCCTCAATTTGGTCAAGCAATTAAATGGGATGTACCACTTTTAGCAGGCTATGACCATCAATTTTTAGAATGCTGGGGTAGCAAGCAACGACAAAACCTGATACGGCAACCTATTGCTCGCAATATTTGTCAAGAACTAAAACAAGGACAGTTTGATGCCGTTTGGATACATGGCTGGCATTGGCTGTGTAGCCTGCAAGCATTATTGGCAGCCGAACATTTAAATATCCCGATTTTACTGCGGGGTGAATCAAATGGTTTGAGAAAACCAAGCCAATCTTTAAAACATTCTTTAAAAGATTGGGCAAAAAATCGGTTTCTTGAGTGGTTATTTGCCAAAATATCCGGCTTTCTTTGTGTTGGTAGCTTTAATCGCCAATTTTATCAAGATCATGGCATTAATGAGTCTCGTTTGTTTTCTGTTCCCTATGCTGTAGATAATAGCTTCTTCCAAGAACAAGCCCAATTAGCTAGCTACAGCCAGAAAGAATTACGCCAATCTTTAAATCTACAGCCTAATAGACCAATTATCTTGTTTGCAGCCAAGCTAATTGAGAAAAAACGCCCTCAAGATTTACTTGCAGCTTATCGTTTATTATCAGTGGACGGAAATAGAGAACCTGAGCCATACTTGCTATTTGTAGGAGATGGTAACTTGCGATCGCATTTAGAAGCGGAGGTGAAAACCACAGGCTGGGAATCAATTCGCTTTTTAGGCTTCCGTAATCAATCGGAGATGCCCAAATTTTACAATCTTTGCGATGTTTTTGTCTTACCTTCTGATTTTGAACCTTGGGGATTAGCAATTAACGAGGTCATGAATGCGGGTAAAGCAGTAGTAGTTAGCGATCGCGTTGGCTGCGCTCCAGACTTGATTAAAGATGGCGGTAACGGTCGAATTTTTCCCACAGGAGATATTACGGCTTTAGCTGAAGCTATGCAATGGGCGATCGCTAATCGTGATTCAGCGGGAGAAATAGCTTTAAAGCGCATTCAAAACTGGAGTTTTAAACAAGACATTCAGGGAGTCAAACAGGCTTTAGAACGATTAAAAACAGGGGTGGCTTAGATGCAGAAAATTCTGATTGTCGGCAAAACGGTAGAACTTGGTCGAACCGAAGAAGTCTATGGACGAGGATTTGCAGCGAAGGAATGTGAAGTTAAACACTTTAGTTGGAATGTAGCCGAACCAAGTCTATTATCCCGTTCTTTATTACAAAGAGCCTCTTGGCGATTAGCATGGCAATTACGAGCTAAAACAGCCAATCAAAAATTAGTTGAAACGGCATTACAATTTCAACCAGATCTAACTTTTGTTGTCTCTCCTTTGTTAATGCAGCCTAATACCATCAAAGCTTTGAAGCAACATGGTAAGGCTTTTGTCTTCTTTACCGATAATCCCTTAGACAACCATCACACCCATACCAATGCTTGGATACAGCAAGGATTAGAGCTATGGGATGCGGTGTTTATTTGGAGTCAAGAGCTTGTCACGCAAATTAGCGATCGCGGTATTAAAAACGTCTATTATCATCCTTTTTGCAGCGATACTAAACACCACTATCCTCAAAAACAAAGCAATCCAGATTACGATGTCGCTTTTATTGGTAACTGGGACGATAGCTGCAAACGCGAACGCTATCTTAAAGCTATTTCTGACTGTCGTTTGGGAATCTGGGGATCTGACTACTGGCAAACTCGCTGTCAAGAAACTTTAATTAAAAAATCTCATCAGGGAATGTGTTCCTATACTGAAATACCCCAAGTATTAGGCTCGGCAAAAATAGGACTAAATATTCTTCGTCCTCAAAATGAAATGGGTCACAATATTAGAACTTTTGAGATTCCCGCAGCCAAAACTTTGATGTTAAGCGAGCGCAATCAAGAGTTATTAGATCTATTTGAAGAAGATCAAGAAGCAGTTTATTTTTCTAGTCCAGAAGAATTAAACCGAAAAGTAACTTATCTGTTAAACAACGATCGGTTAATTGAATCTATAGCAGAAGCTGGCTATCAAAAAGCATTGCAGCACACAAGCGCTCGCAGAATTCAAGAGCTTAAAAATGTCTATGAAACGCTCGATAATTCTCAAATATTAATCGGACAGTAATTTAGTTTTTACATTTCACTCAATTATTAAATGCAAAATTTGCGATCAAAAATTATTAGCTCGCAAAAAACAATTATTTATTATTACCAACTATGGCTAACTTAACACATAATAATATCTCTCAAAAGTGGATTGAAGGACTACGAAATGGTGGTTACGATCATCACTGTAATTCTATTCAAGAACTAAAAAAAATCAAAAAAATAAATCGTGTTTGGCGCAAAATTATCAAAACAACTAAAATCAAGCCATCCGATACTCTATTTGAATTAGGATGTGGCGGTGGTAAACATTTGGCATTATTAAGTCTTCAAGGTTTTAAAGTCCAAGGAATTGATGTCTCACCAGAAGTTGTTGTTAGATGTCAAAATTATCTTCAAGAAATTGAAAAAACAGCTTGTTTATCATTACCTGCAATGGTAGAAGAAGCTGACATTTTTGATTACCAATCAGCAGACAAATACGATTTAACCTACCATTTTGGCGTAGTAGAACATTTCTTAGAAAAATCGGATCGCCAGCAAATTTGGGATAAAATGTATGACTTAACTAAACCAGGAGGATATGTTGTCTCAGTTGTGCCTAATGGTTCTCATTTTTGGCGAGATCGCATTCGCAAATATAATCTTTGTGGTTACAATATTCCAGAAATTGATTACGACCTTAACCTTCACAAGCAAGAACTTTTAGATGTTGGTCTGGAGGATGTCATTGGTATTCCTTGGAATTATTTTGGTTTTGCTAAAGGAATGACTCAAGGAAAGTTGGCAAAAATGATTGCTAAAACTATTCATTTAGCTAGTAATGTATTGATTCCTTATTTTCCAATATCTTCAACAATCAAACAAAAGTTTGCCCATAGTTTAGTTGTTTTAGCCAGAAAGCCAATTTAACATTGCAATCTAATCAGCTTTTTCAATTGTTTATTAACCAATAAGATGAAAGTCGCCATATCAGTTTTAGGTCGTTTCCATGCTTTTAATTTGGCACAGCAGGTACAAAAAAGAAACTGTTTGCATCAATTAATTTCTAGTTACCCAACCTGGGAAATTACTAAATATGGTATTGCTGAGAGTTCGATTAATTCAATATTACACCTAGAAATATTGGCTCGTGCTTGGCGAAAATTACCTAATTGTTTTAAACAGCAACACAATCTGCAACTATGGTTTGCCGAAACTTTTGATCGCTGTGTGACCAAAAAACTACTGTGCGACTTGGATGTATTTGTAGGTTGGTCTGGATCTAGCTTATGCTCTTTGCGCCAAGCCAAGGAAATGGGGGCAATGACGGTAGTTGAGCGGGGTAGTAGCCATATAGAATATCAAACCCAAATCCTGCAAGAAGAATACGATCGCTGGGGACTTAAATTTAATGCGACTCACCCAGGAATTTGCGATCGCGAATTACAAGAGTATCAAGAAGCAGATCGCATTGCCATTCCCAGCCTATTTGCCAAACGCACTTTTATCGCCCAAGGTATTCCTGAAAATAAACTAATTCATGTTCCTTATGGTACATCCTTGACCGAGTTTTATCCTGTACCCAAAGAAGATAATATTTTTCGAGTTATGCACTGTGGCAGTATTAATCTCCGCAAAGGCGTGCTGTATTTAATTCAAGCTTTTCATGAATTGAATTTACCCGATGCCGAGTTATGGTTAGTCGGTTCAGTTGCTCCTGAAATTGAACCTTTTTTAGCTAAATATCAAAGCGATCGTATTATCTTTAAAGGCACACATCCCCAGAATCAACTGCGCTGGTTTTATGCTCAATGTTCTGTATTTTGTTTGGCTTCAATTGAAGAAGGACTGGCAATGGTTCAGTCTCAAGCAATGGCTTGTGGTCTACCTATAATTCATACTACCAATACTGGCGGAGAAGATATTGTTAGGGATGGAATTGATGGTTTTTGTATCCCCATTAGAAATGTAGAAGCACTCAAAGAAAAAATCATGTTCTTCTACGAACATCCCGACAGACGAAATGAGATGGGAAATAATGCTTTAGAGCAAGTAAAAACATCTTATTCTTGGGATCAATATGGCGAGGAAATTATCCAAGCGTACGCTCAAATATCCTCATTACAATAATCAGCTTTTATCAATTAAATTATCGCCTGTATAGATTATTTTCTAGCTATGTATGATCAAAATTCAGCCAAATCCAATCGGACAGAGCGAGCATTTACCAGTCTAGTAATCAAAAAACATCAACAACAGTTAAAGACTAATCTTTATATCAACAAAATATATTATTGTGTTCTAGCTGGATTAGCTTTTTCCAGCATCTATTTAATATTTAACGCACCAGTAAATCTTCCCACCAGCAAACTTAGTTTGGCTTTATTAATTTTATGGGTATGCCTATTTCCTAGCCTATCTTACTTAAAAAATCCTCAAAGACCTCCAATTCCTTTTCTACCATTAATCGGCTTGTTCTATGCTATTACTTTTAGTCTACCAATGTTTTCTAGTGATGATATCTATGTTTTTGGTGTAGCTAGTTTAGGAGAAGTAAGTAATTTTTCACTATTTTTAACCTTGGTTGGAATATCCAGCTTCATCTTCTTTTTTTATCAATCAAAATCTTCACTCTGGAAAAATGTAAATCCAGTTAAAATATCAAACTCTTATTCAATTAATCGATTATTGTTCTTAACTTGGTTGGCACTTACCGCTCATATTGCCTATGAATATGTTCCTTTATTGCACTTTATTCCTTCTATCGGTAATATTTTGAGACCTTTAGGAATATTATGCTTTGGCATATTTTATCTGGTTTGGGCGGAAAAGAAATTACCTCAGATTCAAGCTTTATCGATCGTCGGCATATTTCTGCCTCTTGAGATACTTGCTGCACTTACCAGCGGAGCATTGGCTCAAATTATTCATTTAATACTATTTGTCTGTTGTATTTTATGGTATAAACATCAGCGAATATCGATAATATTAGTCGCTTTTATAATAGCTATTTATATTTTTTTAAATCCGATCAAAGCGCAATATCGTGCTTTAGTCTGGGATGGAATTTATAGTCAAGAAAGTTTACTGACCAAAACCCAATTATTCATCGAATTAGCAATTAATCATCAATCAAACAAATCGGCATCATTTGCCACCGAAGATACAGAACAGCAAAACATCGGTAGAATAGCTCATATTGCTTTGTTTTCTAAAGTAATTGAAGATACACCGAAAAATGTTCCTTACTGGAATGGAGGAAGTTATTTATCTTTATTAACTAAATTTATTCCCCGAGTTATTTGGGCAAATAAACCAAAAGAAACTATCGGTAATCAATTTGGGCAACGCTATCATTTAATTGCGCATTTGAATACTCAAACTTCGGTCAATTTGCCTTGGCTGGTTGAATTATATGCCAACTTTGGAGCTGTAGGTGTATTAATTGGAATGTCATTTTTTGGCGTATTGCTAGCTTTAATCGAGCAACTATTCAACAGCAACAAAATGAACTTAATTGAATGTGTTCTGGGAATTACCGTAATTTTGAATTTAGTCTATCAAGAATCTAATTTCTCTTTGATGATTGGTCGTGTATTTATCTTAGGGATTGGACTATACTTTATTGCTAAATTCACATTAGCTACCAAAACCTATATTAGATAGCAAATATATAATACCAAGAATAAATATATGGAGTTAGCTAGAAACACTAATGAAAATTAATCAAAATAGTATACATTTATGGTTACCCAATATTTTCGAGTTTAAAGGTGGCATTCAAGTCTACTCGGCTTTCTTCCTAGAAGCATTACAAAAGATATATCCCAGATTAGACTATGATGTCTTTCTCAAACACGATCGCCATACTGTAGCAGATGTTGCTTTTCTCCCAAAAACTCGATTTCATTTCAGCGGTAAGTGGTCTTCTCGTTTACGCACTTCCATGTTTGCTAGTCAGATTTTCGGATATGGTCTTTGGCAACGTCCTAATGTTATTATTTGCACCCATCTTAATTTTACTGTTGCTGCCTATTGGCTAAAACGCTTAACTGGCATACCTTACTGGGCTGTGGCTCATGGTGTTGATGCTTGGAAAATTGATAATCCGACTTTGCAAACTGCCTTGAAATTTGCCGATCGCATTTTAGCAGTCAGTAACTATACAAGAGATCGCTTAATCCGAGAACAAAATCTCGATCCTAGTCGCATCTCTTTACTTCCCAATACTTTTGATGCTAGTCGCTTTAAAATTGCTGCAAAACCCCAGCACCTATTAGAGCGTTATCAATTAACTCCAGAACAGCCTGTCATTTTAACTGTAGCAAGGTTAGACAGTACCGAACGCTACAAAGGCTACGACCAAATACTCAAAGCGTTACCAAGTATTCGTCAGACTATCCCTAATGTTCATTACATTATCGTAGGGAAAGGAAGCGATCGCCCTCGCATTGAAAAGCTAATTGCCGAGTTGGATTTACAAGACTGGGTTACTTTGACTGGCTTTATTCCTGATACAGAATTAAACGACCACTATAACCTCTGTGATGTATTTGCGATGCCGAGTAAAGGCGAAGGTTTTGGCATCGTCTATTTAGAAGCTTTAGCTTGCGGTAAACCAACCCTAGGAGGCGATCGCGATGGGGCAATTGATGCTTTATGTCAGGGTGAATTAGGGGTTTTAGTCAATCCAGATGATCTAGGTGCAATCGCGCAAAACTTAATGCAAATGCTGCAAGGTACTCATCCTCATCCTTTAATTTATCAGCCAGAGGTTTTAAGACAAAAAGTTATTGATACTTTTGGATTCGCCCAATTCCAAAAAACACTGAAGAAACTGATGAAAGATTATCTCAACGAGGTTAACTAAATTAATGAAAGTACTGCACGTTATACCTTCTATTGCACCTTCTAGAGGAGGTCCTAGTCAAGCAGTGTTGGGCATGGTTAAGGCACTAAGAATGCAGGGAATTGATGCCGAAATAGTGACTACAAATGACAACGGTAATGAACTTTTAGACGTACCTTTGGGCGATCGCATTATTTATCAGGATGTTCCGATCTGGTTTTTGCCGCGTTTTGCTTTACCGCTGAAAGAGTTCATTTTTTCGGCTGGATTAACTAAGTGGTTGTGGCGAAATATTAGCAATTACGATTTAGTACACATTCACTATCTTTTTTCCTATGCTTCTACCTGTGCGGGAATATTTGCCAGACTCAATAAAATCCCCTATGTAGTTAGAACTATTGGTCAACTTACACCTTGGGCATTAGCTCAAAGTCGCCTCAAAAAACAAATCTACACCTCATTAATTGAACGGCATAATTTAAATAGTGCAGCAGCAATACACTCTACAGCATTGGGTGAAGCTGAAGATGTGCGTAATTTTGGCATCAAAACTCCGACTATTACTCTTCCTTTGGGCGTAGAACAACCAGCAATATTGCCAGCAGCTAAAACAGAAATTCGTAGTCAATACAATATCCCTGCTAACCAACCAATCATTTTATTTTTATCCCGTCTGCACTATAAAAAACGTCCCGATTTATTAATCGAATCTTTAGCAGAATTAAACAAACTGGGGCAAGAATTTCATTTAATTATGGCTGGATCTGGGGAAGATGATTATGTCAACCAGCTTCACAACTTAGTTAAAAATCGTGGTTTGACTGAATGTACTTCTTGGCTGGGTTTTGTATCAGGCAGAGATAAAGATTTGCTTCTACAGGGCGCAGACATTTTTGCCTTGCCATCTTTTTCGGAAAACTTTGGCATTGTAGTTGCTGAAGCTGCGATCGCTTCTTTGCCAATTATCATTACTCCAGGAGTGCAAATCGCTGCCGACATAGCCGCTGCCAATGCTGGATTAGTAGTCGAAGGAAAAGAAGAGTTGATGCAAGCACTAGATCGATTAATAAATTCACCCGAATTGCGCTCGCAAATGGGCAAAAATGCTCAAAAGTTAGCCAGTAAAAGGTATTCTTGGTCAGCGATCGCAACTCAACTAATTCAGTATTATTTCGCTATTATTCAACGCAAGTCTCTCAACCAAGATGTAAATTTAGCAGCAAAACTTTTGACAGATTGATAAATATAAGTTTTGCTATGAAAGTTATTAGAAATATTCACTTTATGGGAATTGTATATTAGTAGTTTTTCAAAGCAACAAAATTATCTTAATTGTAATTATGAAAGTAGCGCTTATTTGCGGTGTATCGGGTCAAGATGGGGCTTATTTAGCTAAGTTGCTGCTGGAAAAGGGTTATCTAGTTTGTGGTACTTCCAGAGATGCTCAAATATCTTCCTTTCGTAATTTACTCCGTTTGGGAATTCGCGAACAGATTAAATATGAGTCTTTAGTGCCGACAGACTTTCGCAGCGTTTTACAGGTAATTAGTAAAATTCAGCCTGACGAAATCTATAATCTGGCTGGACAAACCTCAGTTGGTCTATCATTCGATCAACCAGTAGAAACCCTAGAAAGCATTGCTACAGGAAATTTAAATTTCTTAGAAGCAATCCGCTTTATTGGTGCGCCAATTAAATTTTACAATGCAGGTTCGAGCGAATCTTTTGGTGATATTGGAGATTGCCCTGCGGATGAAAATACTCCTTTTCGCCCCAGAAGTCCTTATGCGGTGGCAAAATCTACTGCCTTCTGGCAGGTGGCAAATTATCGTGAAGCCTACAGTCTATTTGCTTGTTCTGGTATTTTATTTAACCATGAATCTCCTTTAAGACCGCAAAGATTTGTGACTCAAAAAATTATTGATGCTGTTTGTCGAATAGCCAAAGGTAGCCTAGAACAACTACATCTAGGCAACATTTCAGTCAAACGAGATTGGGGCTGGGCGCCAGAGTATGTCGAAGCAATGTATCTGATGATGCAGCACGAACAACCCGATGATTACGTGGTAGCTACGGGACAAAGTTATTCTCTAGAAGAATTTGTGGCTGAAGCTTTTAAATATGTCGGTTTAGATTGGAAAGACCGCGTCACTACCGATGCTAGTCTATTAAGACCTACTGATTTAGCGATCAGTAAAAGTAATCCTGCAAAAGCCAAAGAAAAACTTGGTTGGTCAGCCAAATATAAAATGCCCGATGTCGTCAAAATGATGGTCGATGCCTATTACTAATATCTATAGATGCAATTGAAATACAAAGGTAAGATGCGGTTTTATCTTGCCCTAGCCAGTCTAACCGTAGTTTTGCTGCTAATTTTTAGCATACCCTTCAAACTCGCGATCGCACGATATCAACAGCCCGATCCTCAAGCAATTTTAACTTTAGGCGGCGGTTTAAATCGAGAAGTATTTACTGCCAACTTTGCTCAGTCTTATCCTACCTTACCTATCTGGGTTTCTACTGGTAGCGATCCTGAAATAGCCCGTCAAATATTTCAACAAATCGGTATTGCTGGAAGACAAGTTTACCTAGATCGTCAGGCGACAGATACGGTGACTAACTTCACTACCTTGGTTGCAAGCTTTAAAAAAAGGCACTTTCAACATATTTATTTAATCACCTCTGACTTTCATATGCCTAGAGCCAAAGCGATCGCTTTTGTGGTTTTGGGTAGTCAAGGAATTTTTTGTACTCCTGTGGCTATGGATACTAATCAAGCTGCTGAAACTAAACTCAAAATTATCCGCGATCTGGGGCGATCTTTTGTTTGGTTACTAACTAATCATACAGGGTCTAGTTTAAATGGCAGATAAAGGAAGTCTTTTCACAAAGCTTTTAGCGATGACGCGAAGCTTATACTAAAGCCCGTGCATGATTCACGGATAAACCGCACTCCGCCCTTCGGTCACATTTGCCCTAAAGGATTCCCTTCGGTCTCGAAGCTAGTCATGCACGGGCATCGTCCGAAGGTGTCCCTGAACGGACGACACGTAGTTAGTGTGACGCGAAGCTAATCCTTTAGGGCTTTAGCATACCGCTACGCATATACCATGCACGGGAATCCTTTAGGACAGCTTTTAGCGTCTTATATAAAATAGAAAAAATAATCATCATAGACAGTAATTAAAAAAAAGTTAAACAAGAAAAATGGAAGCGATCGCTATTCCCAAAGGATTTAAAGTTACTCTCGAACAGTTTGAGCAGCTAGCTGATGCCGAACAAATTGCCAGATTAGAGTTAACTCAAGATAGAGAATTAATTATAATAAGTCCGACTGGAGGTGAAGCAGGCAGAAAAAATTTCAACTTATACTTGGATTTGGGAAATTGGAATCGTCAAACAAAACTTGGAGAAGCTTTTGATTCTTCTACCGTATTTGTATTGCCTAATGATGCCAGAAGAAGTTCAGATGTTAGCTGGATTCAATTAGAACGCTGGAATACTTTAACCCTTGCAGAAAAACAAGGTTTTCCTCCCATCACTCCAGATTTTGTAATTGA
Organism: Coleofasciculaceae cyanobacterium; assembly: GCA_036703275.1. Lineage (NCBI taxonomy): Bacteria > Bacillati > Cyanobacteriota > Cyanophyceae > Coleofasciculales > Coleofasciculaceae > Coleofasciculaceae cyanobacterium. The sequence goes on from DATNPK010000092.1 coordinate 87,232, forward strand.
ACTCGTTAGTCCAAGCGATCTTAAAAACCAAAGATATCAAGACTTACAGGCAAAGATGCAGGAGTATTTAGATAATAGCGTCAAGCTTGGTTGGTTAATTGAGCCGTCAGCAAAAACAGTTGAAATATATCGACTTGGGCAGCAAGTAGAGATAATCAATAATCCTTCAACTTGATCAGGAGAAGATGTCTTACCTGAATTTACTTTAGATTTGACTGAAATTTTTTGATTTGCGACTCTTATACCAACCAAATTACTCGTAGGGGCGAATGGCAATTCGTCCTTACATAATGACCATTTGCCCTTACATAATCATTTGGTTTTTATTTGCAATGCCACCCATAGCTTTTGAGATATTTTTCCTGAACTTTAACTATCCCGTCACCGTATAAACTTCCTTCAATCCACATAAGCGTGTTGACTAAGACTACTTTTTCTTAACTTGTAATCAATAGCTAAAAACCAATCAATAAAAACACTTAACGAGAAGTATTATTGACTCGTAAATCATTGACTAATTGTGATTATTAAATAATTTTCGCAACGCTATTTTGTACTTACATAATTTCTATATTCATCGCAACAAAACACGTATAAATACAGTTGGCGATTAACTGATTATCAAGATACTGTAAAGCTGTACATATTCGCGTATTTATAATTTAATTTAAATGGTTTGGCAAGAATAAAACCTAATTAAGCGATTAATTAAATCTCTTGATCGAGTTTATTGCCAGCGAATTATTCTAATTTATTTGTTATCTAGAAATCAGCAAAATGAAACTGTTAAATATAATATATGGTGTGGGAATAGGCGCATTGCTTCTCGGGTTGATTTCAACCCCTGCAATGGCTGTTACAATAGATCTTTTTAGTGACGTTAATGATCAGGTTGATGGCGATCAAGCCGTTATAGATACTACTGATGACAGTACGCCAGTAACCGACACAAACACCTCTCTAACAGGAGTTATCGGTGGACAGAGAACTATTAGTGTAGAAAAATTAACTGGAGTAGGAGAAGATGCCACTAAGTTTTCTATAAGACAAACTACCCAGGATGCTATTTTATCTTCAGATTCAGGAGTTCAGCCGCGTTTTTCCATCCTTTATGATGGCGACTTCAGCGCAGGCGGTACAGATTTAACTAATGAAAATACTCAGAAATCTTTTCTTGTAAATATTCTCGAAAACGATCTAGGTGCAAGTTTGGCTTTTGACGTAACTGATATTGATAATAATACATCTACCATAACTCAATCAGTTGCTGCGGGAGCAACAGGAAATACTTTTTTTCGTTTCGATCAAGCCACGGGCAGTGCTAATTTGACAACAGCTGAGTCGATAACTTTTCGTTCTACAAATGCTCCAGAGAATTTAGATATGAGATTTGATTTTATTGAAACCTCAGCAGTTCCTTTTGAATTTAGTCCTAGTATGGGGCTGGTTTTCTTTGGTGGTTTGTTCGGTGTCCATCGACTAAAGAAAAGGCTTAAAAGTTGTTAAATTACAACTCTTACAATTATTTTTAGCATTGCTGAATCGAGGTCTGATTTCGTCCCCTCTACCTCCAACTCTGGATAAAGAAAATAACTCAAAGTCCCCAACCCTTCTTTATCTCCCCTACAGGAAAGATACAATTGTTTCCCTCGTAAAAGGAGGGATTAAGGGAGGTGAGGATTTAGGGGGCGGGATAGTGCAATAAACTACCATGAAAGCCTATCCCTATCTATACATATCAAAAGCCCAAAAATAGTTAATAGATAAAAAAACATCTGTGTCATGTGTCACTTCACTGCTGAGAACAGAATTTAATAAGTAAATTAGATTTATCACCTTTTTATAAATTTCAAATTAAGCCTACAGCTTAACTTTTCAGTGGGCAGAACACTAAAAAAGCTAAAAGCTAATAGCTATTTAATCATATATATAGCCAATTCAATTACAAACTGCTCTAATTTACGCAATTTTACCTAAACTTTATTAAGCCATTTTGGGAATACTGAAAACAGTATTTTCTCACTGTGTTTTTGGTACTGAGTATTAAGTAAATATGACTAACATATCAAGTCTATGGTCAAGAAAAAGTAAGCAGGCTTTTTCGCAATCTCTACAGAATCAAATGCCTAAGTCAGATGAAGTGTCCGCAAAGTTTAATCTATTAATAATTACGCAGTTTTTCCCTCCCGATTATGCAGCTACGGGTCAATTAATTCAGGAGTTAGCCCGCAATCTAGGCAAAAGTAATGTTCAGGTAAATGTTTTTACAGGGCAGCCTGGATATGCTTTTGAACAAATGCAAGCTCCGAGCAAAGAGAGAAAAGAAGATGTCAATATACAACGCTCCAAAACAGTACAATTATGTTCGACTAGAATTCGTGGTAAAACGTTTAATGGGATGGTTTTCACTCTAAGATCAGCTTGGCATATCTTTAGAAATGCTCGCCGAAATGATTGTGTTTTATTAACCACTGCGCCACCTTTTCTTTCAATCATCGGTTATTTCGCTAAGTTGTTCTTTGGTTTAGAATATATTTGTTTGATTTATGATTTATATCCCGATGTTGCTGTCGAATTAAATATAGTTTCCGAGAAGAGTTTAATCACTAAGTTTTGGCATAAGGTAAATACGATTGTTTGGCGCAACAGCAAACAGCTAGTGGTCTTAAGCAATACTATGAAAGACAGAATTATTGCTAAGAATCCTGAAATTTCTGACAAAATTTCGATCATTCATAATTGGGCAGACGCTGACCTAATTAAACCAATAACTAAGCAGGAAAATTGGTTTGCTTGCCAACATGGAATAGACCGTAAGTTTACCGTTTTATATTCTGGTAATTTAGGTCGCTGTCATGATGTAGATACTATTGTGGGCGCGATTAAATTACTCAAAGATAAACCCGTACAGTTTGTCTTTATTGGTGCAGGGGCTAATCATGAAATATGTCGCCAAACCATTGCCGATTTGAACTTAAACAACTGTATTTTCTTGCCATATCAAGATAAAGCCCATTTGCCTTATTCTCTAACAGCTTGTGATTTAGCCTTGGTAACGATCGCACCTGGTTTAGAAGGAGTGGTTGCCCCTAGCAAAGTATATGGCATTATGGCTGCGGGAAAAGCGATCGCCGCTATTTGTGAACCCTATTCATATCTGCGTCAGTTGATTGCTGATGCCAAGTGTGGCGCGTCTTTTAAAAATAATCACAGTGAAGATTTGGCGGAGTTTATTTTATTTTTGGCTGCCGATCCCGATCTGGCTATCAAAATGGGTAAAGCAGGACGTAACTATATGAAAGAACATTTTACACCACAAATTATTGCTAATCAGTATTGCGAAGTTCTTGGTGTTACTCAAGAACAAGCGGTAAGGTAATGGATTAGTTTTTAGCTATTAGCTATTAGCTTCTATTGATTGATTCCGCCCTCCTACCCCCAAATTTGGGGGAGAAAGATAAGATAACTTAAAGTCCCCCAAGATTAGAGGATTTAGGAGGCATTGCTGAAGCGCGATCGCATTTAACTCTTCAATTGGCAATTGCGACTAACTTTTCGCTTAATTCCCAAAGGCGTTTACCTTTATTAGCATCCATCGCTTCATTAGAAATTTCTTGTTTAAAGGCGGTGCGATCTTCCTGTTGGCGATTGCCCCAACTATAATAAACCCCAGACTCGTTAAATTTGGGATCGGCAACAACTTTTGCTACCCTTTCTCCTGCTAACTCTTCAGTTACATACCCTCCTGTAACGTTTTTTTGAAACCAAGGAAAGATCGTCCGAAATAAAGAATAATGATTGCGGAATAATCCTGTTTCTGCTACACAGCCAGGATAGAGAGCGTTAAAAATAATCCCCGTAGATTCATGATAGCGATCGTGTAGTTCTCTCATGGTTAGCATATTACATAACTTGCTATCTTTGTATGCTTTTCCAGGCTTAAACTTCTTGCCGTCAATCATGGCTATAGGAGCTTTAAAACCAGATTCCATACCTTTTAAATCTCCCAGATCTGGAGGTGCGGGAATGGGAATTTTTCCGCCTATTTCTTTGGGGTTAGCCGTAACAGTGCCAAGAATTACCAATTTCTTTTCTGGTGCGGGAGAATTTTTGAGATCTTCCAGCATTAGGTTACACAAAAGAAAATGACCTAGATGATTAGTCGCAACGCTTAACTCATAACCTTCTTGGCTGCGCTGTGGCTCTTTTTCTAAGGGTAAATAAACCGCAGCGTTACATACCAAGGCTGCTAGAGACTTGCCAGTAGCGCGAAAATCTTGAACAAACTGATGCACGCTTTCTAAAGAAGCTAAATCCAAGTGAATAATACTGTATCGATCTTCAGGTATACCGACTTGCTGCGCCACTTGCTCCGTTTTGGGCAAATTACGACAAGCCATGACTACGTGCCATCCTCGCTCAGCCAAGGCTTTAGCAGCATATAAACCGACACCAGAAGATGCTCCTGTAACTATAACGGTTGATTGTTGTGCCATTTTAAAAATTTCTATTTTAGTAATCTATTCTAGTATTTATACTTGTTTTTAAAATCTCACAATATCCCACCCCAAGTTATCTGCAAGTCATAAAGCGTTATATTTTTATTGGAAGATATTGGCAGATTGACACTCCACATGGTTAGAAACCGTGGGATTCTTGGTTCACGGAAAAAACTTACTCCAACAGGTTCTCACCAGTTAAAATAGCGGTTTCTTCTCCCCAAGCTTTAGATCCCGTATGTCCTACGGTACTTAGTCCAATTGAAAGAACGTTTTTGGCTGCGTTTTGATCGCGGTCTAAGACACAGCCACACTTACACTTATGAGTTCGGGTACTAAGAGCTTTTTTAACCTTTGCTCCACAGCTAGAACAAATAACAGAAGTATATTGGGGCGGTACGGCAATTGTTATCTTGCCAAATTTGTACCCAAAATACTCTAACCAGACTCTAAATTGATACCAACCAGCATCAGTTATTGATTTAGCTAGATTGTGATTTTTTACCATATTGGCAATTCTTAAATCTTCGTAGGCGACTACATCGTTAGACGTGACTACGCATCGTGCCAGCTTTACGGCATGATCTTTACGCTGCCTACTTGTTTTAAGATGCTTCAAGGCATATCTTTTTCTAGCTTGGTGATAGTTTTTAGATTGAGGCTTTGCTCCTTTAATATACTTTTTAGACTTACTTTTATTCAATCGATTGAGAGGTTTTTCTCCTTTTCTATAGAAGCGAGGATTCTCTATTTGATTCCCTTTGTCGTCAGTATAAAAGTAATTCAAACCAACGTCTAAACCTATTTCTGAATAGGAAAGTTCAACTTTTTCTCTGTTATCTACATCAACTAAAAACTGACAATAATGACCATCTGCACGTCTAACTATACGTACTCTTTTGATTTGCTTGATATCGTAACAATTCAAATCGCGAGTACCTTTTAATTTAACTTGTCCGATGTTATTTTTATCCGTAAAGGTTATTTTCTTTCTGTCTTCAGAAAACTTCCATCCGCTTGTTTTATATTCAACGGAACGAGAGTGTTTTTTAAACTTAGGAAAACCTTTCTTTTTAGTTACTTTGTTTTTACAGTTAGCGTAGAAACGAGATATCGCTGCCCAAGCTCGATCTGCACTTGATTGTCTTGCCATTGAATTTAACTTGTGAGCAAAAGGAAACTCCGCAGCTAATACTTTGCAGTATGCGCTTAAATCGTATTTTCCTACTCCTTTGTTATCCATCCAATAGCGGAGTGCTTTGTTGCGTATGAATTGAGCCGTTAAAATGGCTTCATCCATCGCTTGATATTGAACTTGTTTTGCGTATATCTTGGCTTCTAAAACTAACATATTATTACGCTAGCACGAAAGCATAATATAGTATAGTTAAACTTCGGGTTTTTCATCCCACGGCTGAAGCGCGTGGGCTTTCATTTGCTGTAAATGCGATCGCTCGCTTGGTCTGGGTGACATCCTCTCATCCTAAATCAAAGATAAAGATACGAGCTTCCTAACCTCACGATTAGGCTTTACTGCCCAACGCCACTTGTCTAGTTTGTTGATTAGCTCAACAAACCCCGACAGCCCGACTTGACAGTCAATTTGTTCCCCGTGAGTCCCACGGTATATGCGAAGCGGTATCCTTTAGGACTAACGCAAAAATGAATTTACGATTTACATCTAATTACGCTCAAGATTTTACCTACAGAACTCTTCTGTAGAACTTCTTATCTTGAATTGTCAAGGTGCTAATTTGTACGAACTGGAGAGCAATAAAAGCTAGATTTCACGTACCAAAAGTATTGTATAGCGAAGTGTATCCGTGATAGACAACAGCTAAACTGCTTATTTGACAAAGGTTTCATAAACTTTTTGTATCTAAAATGTAAAGTTCCCTAAAGGACTAGCTTCGCGTCGCGTTATCATCTCCCACTGAACTCCTGTCGTCGTTTTGAAGGAGAATTCTCACTCACAAAAGGTTAAAAATACCCCGATCGCTCAGTTGAATTGACTTAATTTATCGCTATAATAATTTGAGTAATTATACGACCGCCTCTCTTCACAGAAGTAAAAAACGATGAATATCTAGACATAGCACTCGATCGATACGCAGCGATGATAATTTGAAGGTTACAGCGTATGACATGAGCTAGAGAAAAGCACTACAGCGCGGTGAAATAACGCAAGGCTGGATCGCAGTATTAGTCAAGACTTAATTAGTGAAAACTGAGACTTAGCAAAAACTGGTAATTCTGTCTCTTGTTTAGGAGTTGATGAATCAAGATATAATTTTTAATCTTTTCCTGCCTTAATTAACATGCGCATGGAATAAGCTCGCGTTTTCCAAGCATTTGGGCGCATCAAATTAAAAAAGCTAAGAGCTAAAAGCTTTATCAAAAGGTTCGGCAATCATCAATTTATTAGGGTGATTTCTGACTGTACCGCGACATCAATATCTCTTATCATTAATTAACAATTAGCATTATAATTGGCACTGTTGCCATTTATCTAAAATATAGCTTCTTGATGTTCGAGATGGTTAAAATCAAGACCAAAGAGAGTTACAGAAGCGATCCCTAACACCTCATCAGCAGCAAAAAGCAGTATTAATACGTCAAAATTAAGTAAATAGACAAATATGAAAGACCTTACTCGATATCGAAATATTGGCATCTTCGCGCACGTAGATGCGGGTAAAACCACCACCACTGAAAGAATCCTGAACCTAACTGGTAAAACCCATAAAATCGGTGAGGTACATGAAGGAGAAGCAACAACCGACTTCATGGAACAGGAAAAAGAACGTGGTATTACAATTCAGTCTGCTGCGACAAGCTGCTTCTGGAAAGAACATCAGCTAAATATTATTGATACACCTGGTCACGTTGATTTTACGATCGAGGTTTACCGTTCTCTCAAAGTTCTTGATGGCGGTATTGGTGTGTTCTGCGGTTCTGGTGGGGTAGAGCCTCAGTCTGAGACTAACTGGCGTTATGCTAATGATTCCAAGGTAGCTCGAGTTATATACATTAACAAGTTAGACCGAACTGGTGCTGATTACTTTAGCGTAGTTAAGCAAATAGATGAAATCCTGGTTGCTACTCCTTTGGTAATGGTATTGCCCATTGGAGTTGAAAATGATTTTATTGGGGTAGTTGACCTCTTAACTCGTAAAGCTTGGGTATGGGATAATTCTGGCAAGCCAGAGAACTACGAAATTAAAGATGTTCCCGCGGATATGGTAGATGATGTAGAAACTTACCGCGAACAGCTAATTGAAACTGCGATCGAGCAAGACGACGAATTGATGGAAAAATATCTAGAAGGTGAAGAGCTTTCCGTCGACGAAATCAAAGCCTGTATCCGTAAAGGAACTCGCGATTTAGCTTTCTTCCCTACTTACTGCGGTTCTTCCTTTAAAAACAAAGGGGTACAGTTAGTGCTAGATGCCGTAGTTGACTATCTACCTAACCCCACCGAAGTTAAGCCTCAGCCAGAGATCGACCTAGAGGGCACCGAAACAGGCAAATATGCCATTGTTGATGCCGAAAGACCTTTGCGTGCTTTAGCATTCAAAATCATGGACGATCGCTATGGTGCATTGACCTTTACGCGAATTTATTCTGGTACTCTAAATAAAGGTGAATCTGTCTTAAATACCGCTACAGGCAAAACTGAGCGCGTTGGTCGGATGGTAGAAATGCACGCCAACTCCCGTGAAGAAATTGATTCTGCTCAAGCAGGGGATATTATTGCAATTGTTGGTTTGAAAAGCATCCAGACTGGACATACTCTTTGCGACCCTAAAGATCCTGCAACTTTAGAGCCGATGGTTTTCCCTGACCCCGTAATTTCGATCTCCGTAACTCCCAAAAATAAGGGTGCTTCTGAAAAGTTGGGAATGGCATTGGGTAAAATGGTTCAAGAAGATCCGTCTTTTTATGTCGAAACTGACCAGGAAAGCGGTGAGGTGATTATCAAAGGAATGGGTGAACTTCACTTAGACATCAAGGTAGACATTCTTAAACGTACTCACGGCGTAGAAGTAGAAGTTGGTAAGCCTCAAGTAGCCTATCGCGAGTCTATTACTAAAGTTATTCAAGATAGCTACACTCACAAAAAACAGTCTGGTGGTTCAGGTCAGTTTGGTAAAATTGACTATACTATCGAGCCTGGTGAAGCTGGCTCTGGCTTTGAGTTTGAGTCTAAAGTTACTGGTGGTAACGTCCCTAGAGAATTCTGGCCCGCAGTTGAAAAAGGTTTTGCCAATAGCATTGAAAAAGGTGTCTTAGCAGGTTTCCCCTGTGTGGATTTGAAGGTTACTTTAACTGATGGTTCTTTCCACCCTGTAGACTCTAGTGCGATCGCATTTGAAATTGCAGCTAAGTCTGGTTATCGCCAAACTTTACCCAAAGCTGGGCCTCAAATACTTGAGCCGATTATGAACGTAGACGTATTTACTCCTGACGATCATATGGGAGATGTTATTGGCGACCTCAACCGTCGTCGTGGCATGATCAAATCTCAAAACTCTACTCCAATGGGTGTTCGCATCAAAGCTGATGTACCTTTGAGTGAAATGTTTGGTTATATTGGTGACTTACGTACTATGACTTCTGGTCGTGGTCAGTTCTCAATGGAGTTTAATCACTACTCGCCTTGTCCTAAGAATGTTGCCGAAGAAGTGATTGCTGAAGCAAAAGCGCGTCAAGAAGCTAAGTCATAAGTAGTCGCCGTTTGGGAGTTGGGAGTTGGTAGCAGTAATGTTTTAGCTTTATGCTCTAAACTTTTAATCTGCTGTTCATACTTAGATTAAGCGACAATCATAATTTAAGTCCCGTTTGGTATTAATTACTAAACGGGATTTTTGTTAGTAAAAGTATAATTACATGTAGGTTGGACTTTGATTACCAAGGGTCATGGAAGAGATTTTAGAACTAAAAGAAAAGCTATATCAAGGAGATATTCAAGCAGCGCTCGCAATTTGTGATGAGTTAGAAACGATGGGAAGATAAGATAAAATCAATACTTTAGAAAGTTTTCTGGTAGTTTTGCGCGTTCATTTAATTAAAATATCATAATAGATCTTAAATTCTTAAATTAGAGGTTTAAGTAGCAACGGTAGTGTTGCCAAAACTTTCGCCAACACTACCAATAGATTAGGGGAATTGAATTAATTTAAGTTTCCAGATTTATTCACTTAACCAACGTACCGCGTCTTTAGCATGATAAGTCAGAATCAAATCTGCACCAGCACGTTTAAAGCTAGTTAAGGTTTCTAAAGTCACCTTCTTCTCATCGATCCAGCCGTTGAGGGCAGCAGCTTTAACCATTGAATATTCTCCAGAGACATTATAGGCAGCTACAGGAAGGTTGGTTGCTTGCTTGACTCGCCAGATAATATCCATATAGGACAGTGCAGGTTTAACCATCAACATATCTGCACCTTCAGCGATGTCTAATTCAATTTCTTTAAGGGCTTCTGTACCGTTGGCAGGATCCATTTGATAGGTACGGCGATCGCCAAAGCTGGGAGCAGATTCGGCTGCATCTCTAAATGGCCCATAATAGGCAGAAGCATACTTGGCAGCATAGGAAAGTATGGGCGTATCTTGGAAGCCAGCATCATCTAAGCCTTCTCTAATAGCTCTGACAAAGCCATCCATCATCCCTGAAGGCGCAATAATATCTGCACCTGCATTTGCCTGAGAAACCGCCGTTTTTTTGAGTAGTTCTAAAGTAGGATCGTTGAGTACTCTGCCAGACAAATCTCCTGTTTCTAAATATCCACAGTGTCCATGACTGGTATATTCACATAGACAAGTATCGGCAATTACTAATAGTTCAGGAACAGATTCCTTAATTGCCGTGGCGGCTTTTTGGACAATACCGCAATCGTGCCAGGCACCAGTAGCATCAACGTCTTTATCTTCAGGAATACCAAATAAGATTACCGCAGGAATGCCCAAGTCATATACTTGCTTAGCTTCCTCAACAATCTTATCTACCGAAAGTTGATAGACACCAGGCATCGATCTAACTTCGGTGGCAACAGATGTTCCTGGTACAGCAAATAAAGGGTAAATTAAGTCACTAGCAGTAACTACTGTTTCTTGCACCATACGGCGTAATTGGGGATGTTGGCGCAGCCGACGAGGACGATTGATGGGAAACATAAGATTTTTTATACTAAATTGACGATCTAAAACACAGAAGTACTAACTTATAGTTTTATCGGTCACGATTTATTCCGTACTAGTACTAATAGTTAGTTCAAATATCTAGTGTAAGACGAATATTGCCCTCAAAGTATTAGCTACTGTACAAATCAATGTTTTGTAACGTTGAGAAGATTATTTTGCGCTCCATCGCCTAAAAAGTTAGCTATAATACAAATGAAGCTTTAGCCATTAGTCACAAGGTCTTTTGTACAGTACAAATGATTTCCAAGACCGAATGCGCCAAGAAGCTAAAAAAATCATGGGGCCGTAAAGGTTTCGACAGGTTAGTAAAAATTAATCCGTGATTCAGGTCGAGAGTGAGTATCCTCTCGTAAATACAGACTCAAACTAAATATAGATGCAAACAACATCGTAAAATTTGAGCGTCAGGCAGTAGCTGCCTAAATCTAGAAAAAACACTTTTCAGATTTGCTCGTCTCTAGCTGGACTCCGTTAAAAATTAGAGACAAAACCCCAACGGATGCTCCTACTGGTTTTCTTTGGTAGACTAGTTAGGAAAAGACTTTATCAAAGAATCCTACCATCAGGGATAATTGATGATCCCCGCTCCAAGGGTTAGAGGAGCTAAACCTGTGAACGAATGGGCAAGTGAATAGCTGATCTGGACAGCAGTTCGACTCTGCTCGGCTCCACTAAAGTATTAATTGTTAGTCTTCTGCTACTTTTATCTTGCTGTTGATTAACGATCATTAAAGATAATAAATGATAAAAAGTAATGCTTAGATGTACCTTAACGATTTAAGATGGTCATATATTTCTAGACCTCAATCAAATGACCTAAGCTTGTGATATTTTGATCGTAAAAGCTCAGGTCATTTTTTTATCTTTTATGTTTCAATTGAGCAAGGCCTGCTTTTTAGTTTTGTAACTTGAGCAAAATATTTTGTACCTGCTGATAAAAACTAGCCTGGCGATCGTAATCAGCTTTTAATTCATTAAAACGATTGATAGTAAGGTTGTTTTGTTGCACAATTTGCTGAGATTGATTGCAATAGCGATTAGCAATTTCACGAACTTGTGGCTTGAGGTTATTTAGAGTTTCTTGTCGATCGCAAACTATGTTTGGTGGTGGTTCATTAATCAGGTTTTTAATTTCTTGATAGACTTTCCTTCTCAGTAGCTCTACCTGATAACCCGCTCTGGCATAATTTTCAGTTTCTTCTGGGGTAAATTGTTGTCCATAAGCATTACTAGATAAAGAAACTGTTGGTAAGAAAGTTTTATTAGCACCAGACGAACTTGATATTTCAGGAATTAACCCGACCATCAAGCTAATTAATGCCAACGCACTACTACTCAAGATCCGAACATATAGTTTATTTAATTTAAATAAAGTTAAATTAACTTTGAACATCATTAATAACAATAACTAGTATTAGTAAGATTACTATTTATTGGGAATTGATTTTGATGAGATAAGTTCCTGTTTTTTGGCTTATTTGACTAAAAATTTTATTAAATTGCGGTATTGTCATTCGCAGTCAGAGATAGGCGATCGCTAGTTATCCTAAATTATCTAGCTATAGCTCTTGCTATTGAAGCATTTTAAGTTTATTTTTTATTCCCGAGTAAAGAAATAAAAGTTAAAACTTTGGAACAATCAGCACATAGAACTAAGTTACTTCAAAATAGATTAGCTTTGAGAAAGACGTTTAACGGGCTTACCTCCTAAAAGTCGGTCGGTTTCTGCTAGTAAACTAGGAATTTTCTGAGCATAGGGATTAGCTGTTAAGCAAGATTCGAGATCTAATCGCTCGACTCGATCTGCTTTCGCCCCAGGAAACCAATGACCAGCATTAGTTAAAAGGTTATAACGTGCTTGTCCATATTCAATCATGTCGTATGCTAATGCTAAATTACGCAGCCACAGAATAACGGGCATATTAACGTTACCAGGAGTATTGTCGTGGCTAGGTAAGCCAACTTGCCAATTATCGAGCCAATCTTTCCCTAATACGGCGATCGCTTCTTGTTCTAAACGTTCTAAGATTGGCGGTAATATTTCGTCTGCTCGATCTAATAAAGGTAAAACTTTTAAATGTTCATTAAAATCTGAAGGTTTCGCTGCACCCAAACTAAGGGTATGCACTTCAGGATGAGATAAACAAAACAGATCGTTAAATACCATTGGACTTAGAGGCTGGCATAATTCTCTTAACTTTGCTGGTGGATTATAAAGATGTCCGCCTTTATCAGTAGGAGAAATGATAAATACTCCCATATCCTGTCGTTGGGCTGCTTCTATGGCTGACCAATTCCATTGATTGATGTAATACCAATGAAGATTTACATAGTCAAACTCGCCTGTTTCAATTGCTTTGGTAATAATTTCCGTTGAGCCGTGGGTAGAAAAGCCAATATGTCTGACTTTACCTTCGGCCTTTAGTTTCTTGGCTTCGTCTAAACACCCTCCAGGGCGTATACTATGATGGAAAGTCTCTTCGTTATTAATGCCGTGGAGTCCCAGCAGGTCGACATATTCTAGTTGACAAAAGTTGAGAGACTGCATAAATTGACGACGAAAATCCAAAGCTTTGGGCTGAGGAGAGACTTTAGTTTGAAAGATTAGCTTTTCTCTCGGTAGTTTAGGTAAAATTTTTCCTAGCTGCATCTCAGAGCTACCGTAACCCCTAGCTGTTTCGATATGATTAATCCCCAATTCAAACGAACGGTAAATAGTGGCTTCTAAATTACGCTGATTGGCTTCGGGTATTTTAGATTGGGGCAAATCTTGCCATTTATATTGATATCTCATCCCCCCACAGGAAAAAACGGGCATCTGTAACTCTGTACGACCAAATCGGCGATATTGCATAATTAAACTACTATTTTTTATATTTATTTTTATCTCTTATCAATATCATTTTAGATATTATTTGAGCAGGGCAGGAGCAACAGGGAAATTAGATGAAAATTTTATTGGTAGATGACGAAACTGAACTAAGCGATCCTTTGAGTCGAATTTTGTTGCAAGAAGGCTATCAGGTAGATATAGCTGATGATGGTGCAACAGGAATGGAATTAGCCCTGCAAAATCAGTACGATTTACTGATCTTGGATTGGATGTTGCCTCATAAGTCAGGATTAGAAATCTGTCGGTCCATGCGATCGCAATTTTTAAGTACCCCTGTATTATTTTTAACCGCTAAGGATACAATAGACGATCGCGTCGATGGGTTGGATGCAGGGGCAGATGACTATTTAGTCAAGCCGTTTGAACTGCGGGAATTATTAGCCAGAGTGCGGGCTTTGTTGCGTCGCTCTAGTTTAGAAATGCCCAATAGCGAGCGCTTAAAAGTAGCAGACTTAGAGCTAGATCTAGAAAATCAGATAGCATATCGTAGCGACAGGGCGATCGACCTATCGGAAAAAGAAATCAAGCTATTAACTTACTTTATGCACCACCCAGACAGACTATTAACCCACGAAGAAATATATCGCTATCTGTGGCAAGCGGAAGAACAACCTAGCAGTAATGTATTAGCTGCGTTGGTACGCCTATTGCGACGTAAAATTGAAATTAAGGGAGAAAGCACTTTAATTCATACGGTTTATGGCAAAGGTTATCGTTTCGGAAATGTTTAGCTGTAGTCTGTCAGGTTGTAATTGATAGGTTTAAAATCGTTAATTTCTTCAATTAGATTATCCTAATCCATGTCTTCTAGTTTTCTGTTTTGAATCGCATTGATAATCTTTTGTCGCCAAAGATTTAAATCTTGATGATAAAGCTGTTCCAGTTGATTACTCATCGCTTATCTCTCTTGTATTTAAACCAATTCTAATTCAGGTAAAGCCTTGTGAATTGTCCCTAACCAGTCAATCAAATTATCCAATTGCTTTTGAGGCTTCGCAATCTAGAAATTATTCCTCTAGCAATAGAATTGTTAAGCAAGATTAAGGATAAAAGGGAAAAGCAAGGATTAAAAAAGATATTTACGCTATTTTGAATAAGTTTTTTGCTAAATAAGTTTTACACTCTAAATAGAGATCGCCTTGATTGCCAAATAATTCGATCGCTTTGATTGGATTGAAATCGGCAAAAGCTTGATAATTAGTTTATTTGGTGGGCAAAAGTTATTCTGTAATGATAATTTGCTGGTGTTATTTTTTTCCACCTACATGCGATCGCTCTAATTTTTTGTTGATAAAATCAATCATCATCTTGGGCGATAATTCTTAAAGATTGATCGACAGTATCTATAGAGTCTATTTGCTCGTTTCCATAGCCACCTATCTCTTCAAACTTTTTGGCAGTTACTAGTAGTCTAGAATTATACGAACCTACTGCTTTGTTGTATGTTTTAACTGTTTCGTCGAGTTTTTTGCGAAGAGTATCCAAATGGTTAGCAAATACGGTAAACCTGTCATATAGTTCTCGACCTAAATTACCTATTTCTTGAGTATTTCTAGCAATTTGTTCTTGTCTCCACCCGTATTCTATAGTTCTTAGTAACGTAATTAATGTAGTTGGAGTAGCAAGAATTACCTTTCTTTCTATTCCATATTCTATTAAACTAGGATCTTGCTGTAAGGCTGCACTAAAGAAAACTTCACCTGGCAAAAACATAACTACAAATTCAGGCGTGTTATCAAATTGTATCCAATAGTTTTTGGAACTAAGTTGATTGATATGACTGCGAATATGTTTGGCATGATTTTTTAAACAGTTAATTTTCTCCGATTCTTCTTCCATCTCTAATGCTTCTAAATATGCTTTTAAAGGAGCTTTAGAGTCTACAATTACCTTTTTTTGGCTAGGAAGCGTCACAATTAAATCTGGTCTTTGATTGCGACCCTCTTCTGTAACTACAGTTTCTTGTATGGTAAAGTCACAATGTTCTTGCATTCCTGAAATTTCTACTACGCGCCTTAGCTGGACTTCTCCCCATCTCCCACGAACTATAGGCTGTCGTAATGCTTGAGTTAAATTAGCAGTTTCAGATTGAAGCCTGTACATGAGTGCTGCTTGAGATTGAAGCTGTTCTGAAATTTGTCCTTTATCTCTTGACCAAGCATTATCTGTATTATTTAATTTTTTGTCAAATGCTTCTAAAGATCTGTTTAATGGTGAAATTAAGTCGCTAATTGCTTGATGTTTGGCATCAATTTTATGTTGAGATGTTTGATATATATTTTCAAACGTAGCTTTGGCAGCTTGTAAAAATTGTTGATTATTATTTTGCAAAGCTCTCGAAGATAGAGATTCAAAAGCGTTAGTCAATTTTTGTTCTGCATTTTGAAGTAGCTCTATTTTTTCTTGTGTTGATTTTCGTTCTTCTTCTAACTTAGTTTTTAAACTAGATAATTCTTCTTTAAATCTAGCTTTTTCTAACTTTAGTTGTTCGTTTTGTTGTTTAAAATCAGTATTTTCTTGTTTCAGTTCTTCTATGTATTCTCTTTGAGCATTAGCTTCAGCACTCATTTTATGAGCCTGTTCAATTTCTCGTTTATAATCCGTGATTTCTAAATTTATCTGATTTAGATCGTTTTCTAATTTAATAATTATTTGATTATGATGTTGTTTTTGACTTTCTAAATCTGCTGCTAGTCTAGATATATTTTCTTTATGAGCAGTATTTTCATTTCTAAGGCGTTGATTATTCTCAGTTTCAACTAACAATCTTGCTTCCAAATTTGATGTTTTCTCTAGCTTTGCATCTGCATCACTAGATTTTTTGATTGTGTTGCGAATTTCCTGTTCATTTTCTTTTATGGTTTTTTCTAGTTGTTGAATTATAGTTTGTTTCTGCTCGTTTTCTTCTAATAGTTTTTCTCTCTGTGAGTTAAAAAGATTAGCTTTTTCGTCACTTGCCTGTTTTTGAAATTTGATAGTTTGTATTTGCGATCGCGTTATCAACCAAACACTTCCTCCACCGAGAATTAATCCCACAATTAGCCCAAATATAACTTCCATAACTAAACTAGATTGAAATAAAACAAAACTACTTTTGAAGCAGCTATCTAAATAGTTCCCTTGTAAAAGGCTTAAATTAATAAAAGTTACAAATCGTATTTTGTTTCTGATAATAATTCGAGGCAGACAAGATAATCCTTTGTGTCTGTGGGTGAAACTTAAACCAACTCCAACTCAGATAAAGCCTTGTCAATTGTACCCAACCACTCAATCAAATTATATAATTGCTTTTGAGGCTTAACTATACCTAAACCCCGCACGATGACTTTTTTTGGTGCATAGACAAAACGAGATAAAAGTTTAACTGACTGCAAAATCAGTATATTGTCTAATATCGGCAGGATGAAAACCCAACACTATTTTATCTTTAGAAATTCCTGCGTTTACTAATTCATTTGCAATACCATATTCTGTACCATCGCGATGAATCCAGATTTTGTTATCAATAATTTCTAAGTGAATAACGCAGCCATGTACTCTTTTTTTTTTGCCATCCCGAAGTCATAACCAAGTAATTATTTTGGTCATTGCTAATAATTAACTTTGACTCTATATTTCCTCGCGAGTAGGGAATAGATACATAATCAGTTAAGATATTTTTAATTTTTTCTCGATATTCTTCTATGGTATCCATTAAATTATTTCCTCGCGAGCGGCATCGAAAACAATTAATTTAAAAGTTTTTTATTTAAAAGAATTTGACCAACAGGTTCTATAAATATATCTTCAAGAGTAGTTTCTCTGATAGCTAGATATAATATACGCTCTGGCTTTGTTTCTCCTATGATATCCAAATACAAAGTATATTGACCCAACGCTTGTTGTAGATCGGCTACTTGCGAGTTACCAACAAAGCTTTTTATTTCTACAGCTATTTTTTCACTACCTTTGTGTGCTGCAATTAATTTTTCTGCGCCAAGATCGACATATAAATCTTTATTGCCCCATTGTTAATTTCAGCGGATCGTTGGTAATGCTCTACCCGTCTTTAATTAGAGCATTTTTAACATTGTTGTGAAAAATATCTTTTGCTGGCATAGTCTACACTAATTCTAATTCGGGTAAAGCCTTGTGAATTGTACCCAACCATTCAATTAAATCATTCAACTGCTTTTGAGGCTTAACAATACCCAAACCCCGCACAATAACCTTCTTCGGCGCATAAACAAAACGCGATCGCAAATGCTTAGGTAAATTCTCCGCCATCAAATTCCAAGCAGGTTCAGCCATCGGAGTTTCTAAGACAATGTTGGTTTGTCCTTCGGGTTTGATACGAGAGAAGCCAATCGCCTTAGCAATCTGTTTTAGTTCCATTACCTGGATTAGCTGCTGGGTTGCTGAAGGAATTGCACCATAGCGATCTTCCCATTCGGCTGCAATTTGGACTAGTTCTTTTTTCGAGGTAGCGGTAGCAACAGCGCGGTAAGCATCCATTTTTTGTTCGGGATCGGCAATATAGTTGGCAGGAATAAAAGCAGTGAGTTTTAAATCTATTTGGGTATCTTCTACCTTGGGTATTTCTTGCCCTTGGATTTCTTGAATCGACTCTTGCAGCATCTCCATATAGAGATCGAAGCCGATTTGCGTCATTTGTCCCGACTGTTCTGCACCCAGAAGACTACCTACCCCGCGTATTTCCATATCCCTAGTTGCTAGTTGATAACCCGAACCGAGTTGGCTAAATTCTTGTAAAGCGCGGAGTCTTTTACGGGCAAGATCTGATAAAGTCTGTTTACTGGGGTATAGTAACCAGGCGTGTGCTTGAGTCCCAGAGCGCCCAACTCTGCCTCTTAACTGATACAGTTGGGATAAGCCGAATTTCTGGGAATCTTCGACGATAATGGTATTGACGCGGGGGATATCTAAACCTGACTCGATGATGGTGGTGCAGACAAGCAAATCTGATTCGCCGTTGCTAAAGGTAAGCATGGTTGACTCTAATTCTGACTCTGGCATTTGCCCGTGAGCGATCGCAATTTTCATGCCCGGAATCATTTCCCGTAGCTGCGCGCTAACTTCTTCAATTCCTTCTACTCTGGGAACAACATAAAATATCTGTCCACCCCGATCTAATTCATTACGAATCGCATTGCGGATCACTTCAGGATTATAAGGAGAAAGATGGGTTTTAATCGGACGACGAGACGGCGGAGGAGTAGTAATTAAACTCATTTCCCGAATTCCCGACAGAGACATATATAGGGTGCGGGGAATAGGAGTAGCCGAGAGAGTTAAGACATCTACCTGTGTTTTGAAGGCTTTGATTTTTTCTTTTTGGTTTACTCCGAAGCGTTGTTCTTCATCAACTACCAACATACCTAGATCTTTGAACTTTACATCCTTCCCTAATAGCTGTTGTGTACCCACCACCACATCTAATTCCCCTGTTGCTAGCCGCTGTAAAATTTCTTTTTTCTCCGAGGGAGTGCGGAAACGATTTAATAAACCGACGTTGATGGGATAGGGGGCAAATCTTTCTTTGAAAGTGTGATAATGCTGTTGCGTCAAAATAGTTGTTGGCGCAAGTACGGCTACCTGTTTATTACCACTGGTAATTACTTTAAAAATTGCCCTGATAGCTACTTCCGTTTTACCAAAACCAACATCACCACAAACTAATCGATCCATCGGGCGATCACTTTCTAAATCTATTTTAATATCTTGGGTAGCTTTGAGTTGATCTGGGGTAGGTTGATAAGGAAAAGAATCTTCTAATTCTTGTTGCCAGGGATTATCTGGAGGATAGGCATAACCTTCTAGTTTGGAGCGTTTGGCATAGAGTTTTAATAAATCTACCGCTAACTTTTTAATATTTTTTTTAACTCTTGACTTAGTTTTTGACCAAGACTGAGTTGCCATTTTATTTAATTCTGGCGGACGTTTTTCAGTTTGCCGAAATCGAGACAGCATATCTAAAGAATCGGCAGGAACTCTTAACGTACCGTCGGCATATTGAACTACTAAATATTCGCGGTGAACTAATGTTTCTAACTCTATAAATTTACCCAAGCCGTGATGTTTATGAACTACATAATCACCTGGGCGTAATTTATTAAGATCGACTTTTTTAGAAGTAGCGCGACGGCGTTTACGAATGTAACCAGCAGTAGCTAAAGTTTGTTGTCCAAAAAATTCTTTATCAGTAACAACTACAATGCGATAGGTAGGTAAAATAAACCCTTCTAACTCCGCTAAACCCGAATATTTTACTGCTACTGCGGTACTCTGAATTTGAGCTTTTTCAATTGCCCGAAAGTCTTGTGGATTTGGTACAAACTGCACTGGACAATCATGTTCTTCTAATAGCGAAGCAGAACGACTGGGTTGGGCTGAAACTAACCATGCCTGATACTTTTCTAGCGTCATCCCGCTGTATATTTCTCGCTTACCTCTAAGAATTGCAGCTAGTTTAGCAAATTGATGCGGCGTGGTAGGAATCGGACGTGCCTGTAAATTGTGTACCGACACCGCGTCAGGATTAGCTATGTCTAAACGGGGTTTTGCTTCCGCAATTTCTGATAAATAAATGCAGTTAAAGTTATTACTTTTAGCTATACAAGTTTGAAACTCAGCGTGTATTTTGGGCAGACTTAATGCTAAACTTTCCCATTGAAATTGAGCCAATTCGATCCAGCGATCGCTATGGGCCTGACACTGTTCTAATTCATCAATGGCAATTAAAGTATTATCAGGTAAATAATCTAGAAGTGAAGCAGTTTGTTGAAAAGCAATACCTAAAAACCGCTTCATTCCTTCAGGAGGATTACCTTCTAGTAAAGCTTCTAATTCTGCATCATCTAAATAGCTTTCAATACTCTTACCGCTTTCTAAAATACTGTTAGCAATAATGTTACTAAAAGAAGTTGGCGTTAATAATAACCGCGGCAGCTTATCTAAAGATCTTTGACTAGCAGGATCGAACTCTTTTATTTGTTCTAATTCATCCCCAAACCAATCCAGTCTGACGGGTAGTTCAGCCGAAACGGGGAAAATATCGACAATATCCCCTCGTCTACTCCATTGTCCTTCGGTTTCTACTAAAGATACCCGTTCATAACCCAATCTAGCTAGAGATTCATCCAACTGTTTTGAGGTCAATTCCATTTTAGGGTAAAGCGTCAGACAATAAGACTGAAATACTTCTGGGGGTGGTAAATGAGGCTGGAGCGATCGCTCTGTAGCTACAATAGCTATAGGCTGATTATTATGTACTTTTCCCTTTTCCCTACCCTCTTGACTGATGACTGATAGTACCTGCATCTGTCCCCAAGTAATCTCTGATTCGGGGTCAAAAGGGTCATAGGGACTCGCTTCGGAGGTAGGATAAAAATTTACCGTCTGCCACCCCATCGCCTCTAATTGGGCAGCCCAACGCCCGCCTTCTTCTAGGGTAGGACATATCACTAATAAATTCTTTGCTTCGGCTTTTGCCAAACTAGAACTAACAATACCCTTGGGTAAGCGGGGTATACCGTTGAGTAGTAAAGATTGTCCTTTGTCTAGTTTAGTTATTAGTTCTTTAGTCAAAGGCGATTTCTCGATCGTCCGTACTACTGATGCAAAAGCCATAATTTGAAAGGATGATGGTTTAAAGGATATAGAAATAAAAATTTTTTACTCTCTTAAAAAGAGTAACGAAAAATAAGACCTATTAGTGCAGATAAATCGGACTTATAGCAAAATTCATGGTTTATTACCGTTGTTAAATAGTACGAGCTAATCTAAATAGAGATCGCCTATAAACATTAACATCCGTAATTAATACAAAAAAAAACTTTATTCTTAGCTAAAGCATCAATCATTACCGATAATTTTGGGTTTAAAGCTTCGCACTTTATGGCGATATACCTATTAGCTATTAGCTCTTAGCTATTAGCCTAGAATCACCAATATTTTAAGTCGGTGAGCAGTCAAACACTGAGTAACTCAAAAAGTCATTTGTTCAAATTAAATTCAACATCATTTCATTACTAGGAGTAAAACCAATATTTTCGTAGACAGGCTTTCCTGAAAGTGAAGCATGAAGCACAGCCTTGGTGCAGTTTAAAGTTTTTAAATAATCAATAGCTGTTTTAGTTAACTGGCTAGCAATACCCTGACGGCGATAATCTGGCAGAACATATACATTCCAGATATAGCCATAGTTGCGATATTCTATTTTAAAAGAGGAAGGATATAAACCTGCAAATAGCTGACAGCTAACCGATCCGACTATTTTGTCTTCTACTTGAGCTACAAAAGTCTGAAATTTTAACTCTCGGGCTTGTTGAATAAACTTGAGCGTAACATCCAACCAATCATTACGAATCAAAGTTGAAGAAATATTGTTGTCCAACCAAAGTTGATAGAAATGTTCGGCAATTACGGAATCTATTTTAGGTGTCGCGCAATCGATAACTGCTTGAGAGACAGACATACAGATTGTTAGTTAGCTATTAGAAGCCATTCTAAATTTATATTTTAAAATTATTTGCTGGGCAAATAATTTTTATTAAATTAATTAAACTAAATTGCGATCGCTCAAAATTTCATAGCCATCTTGGGTGACTAATACGGTATGCTCAAATTGGGCAGATAGATTATTATCTACGGTAACTACTGTCCAGCGATCGCGCAATACTCTAGTATGCTTAGAACCTGCATTAAGTATCGGTTCAATCGCCAAAGTCATTCCTGCTTTCAATTTGACGTTAGGCATCCATTTATTACGATGATTAAATACTGATGGTGCTTCGTGCAGATTTTTACCAACACCATGTCCAGTATATTGTTCTACTATGCTATAGCCATTTGCCTTTACATGGTCTTCTACTGCCCCAGCAATATCTAATAGATGATTACCCGCCTTTACTTGTTCTATGCCTTTGTATAAAGCTTCTTCGGCAACCTTAATTAATTTAGCAGCGTCTTTAGTTACCTTGTTACCTACGGCAATGGTGATACAGGAGTCACCATGAAACCCCTCACAATAAGCACCCGTATCTACTTTTAAAACATCTCCGCGATGAAGCACTTTTTTGGCATTAGGAATGCCGTGTACTACCTCGTTATTAACGCTGGCGCAGATTGAGGCAGGAAACCCATAATAACCTTTAAAGCTAGGAGTTGCAGCCATTTCACGAATACGCTGTTCGGCATATTCATCTAAATCTGCGGTTGTCATTCCTGGTTTAGCTATCTCTTGAATTTCTTTCAGCACTGTTGCTACAATTTTCGCTGAACGACGCATTTTCTCAATTTCTGGCGCAGACTTAATTAAGATACCGCGCGGATTACGATTTAGTGCGGGTAATTCATTAGATGTGGATGTGTCGGAATTTGAAGTTGGTTTTGATTTGGGAAAAAAAAGATTAGTAATAATATTCATTAAATGTAGTGTTATTTATATCTTTAATCTAAGTATATCGCTAACTGATTACGCTATTGATTTTGTTCATTATAGGCAGCATAAACTCCCTGAACGTTATACCAGTTAAGGAAGATACGTGCTACCTGTTCGGCTAGCTGTGGTTTTTGATGCTCGATTAACCACTGCAAAACAGGTTCAAGAGTGCGTTCGTTTAATGTTCCTCTTAATGATAATATGCCCCAAAGCAGACGATGTAAAGCTGTCATTTGAATCATCATTTTGACATCGAAGGTAGGATGTTTTTGATAAAAAACCACCCCCATTTTTCCTCGTTCAATTTCTTGGTCAATCATCTTAGGAATCTGCTCTAAATTAAAAGCAGGATGCCAATGATAACCGACAGCTTGAGGACATTTTATGAGTTTTAAATTTAGCTTTTTAAGGCGTACTCCTAATTCTAAATCTTCCCAGCCATAGAGTTGAAAACCCGTGTCAAATAAACCCGCCTCTTCTAACCACTTACGGGAGATTGCTACATTGCCAGTCGCAAAATAAGCAGCGGAAAAGTCAATTATTTTGTAAGGTTCAGAAGTGGGATTATCAAAGTTATTAGTATTAATTACTGCACCATAAGTAAACAGGCGATCGCTTCCTAGATCTTGCTCACCTTTGATTAAAGCATCGGCGTGAGATTGTAAAAAACTTGAGGTAACAACTAAATCGCTATCAATGAAAATTATGCTGTCGCCTGTAGAATTTTTTACGCCCAAATTTCTAGCAGCAGCAGCACCTTGATGATCTTGCTCGAATACTTTTACATGAGGTAAATTAGCTCGATTTTCTCTCAGCCAAGCTAATGTTCGATCGCTCGATCCATCGTCAACTATTACTATTTCATAATTGCTAACTCGATCGTTAATTAATTCCTGTTTTTCTAAAGCAACAAGACATTTTTGAAGTATCGGCAAGCGATTATAAGTAGGAATTACCACACTAATATACATCTATAAAAGCTCTTGTTTTAAAAAAACCAAGTATAACATCCGAACTTTTGCTCGAATATTAACTTATTAACCTTCTGAGTACAGTGCCTTGCCCTTTCTTAAAATACTCGATTCATTTTCTTTAATAAGATTTCGATCATGGCTGCATCATCGCTATCAGGCGCAACTTTGAGAAAGTATTGGAGATCGACGATCGCCTCCTCCCAACGATTTACTTGGTAATAGAGTAAACCGCGATCGCGTATTTCTGCCACGTTTTGAGGAAATATCTTAAGGATGCCACTCATAATTAATAAAGCTTTATCTATTTCTCGGCGGTGTAGATAGATAAACTTAAGGTTGTTCAGCATTCTAACTAATATTTGCTTATTGGTTACAGGCGCAAGCCAGCTAGGATCGAGCTTTACCTGTTGTTGATAAATCTTATCTAGTCTTATTTGACAGTCGTGTTCAAATAAGATTTCTCCTTGGTTAAAAGCATCGACAAAAATTTCCGAATCTTCAAATTCAGGGCGAATTAAGAAATGTCCAGGCATGCCAATTCCTACCATCGGAAAATTAAGACGTTGAGCGATCGCTAAATAAATTACTGCCAGGGTTATGGGAATTCCTACCTTTCTTTCAATTACTTGATTTAAAAAGCTATTGTCAGGATCGTAATAATTATGTTGATTACCGCGAAATTGCAAGCGCTCAAATAAATGATTGTTAATTAATTTAATTACTTTTAAAGGATAGCGTTCGGCGGTTAATTGAGATTCAATTTCCAAAGCGATCGCTGTTAAAATATCTAAATATTTCTGAACATTTAAATTGGGATATTCTGCTTGAGCAAAATAAAGAGAGGCTTTAGCTAAATCTATGTGATTATCTGGTTGATTAACTTCTTGATAAAAGTTATGCCATAGTAATTGATTATCCATCGGGCTGGCAATTGATTTGTATAATTCATTTTGGTTATTTTAATCTGTTTTCAGTAAATATACCGATTAACTATTATTAATAATTTGGCATCTGTTAAAAGTTGTTTATTTTTTAAGTCCAAAGATTTTAAGCTTGTTTAATTGATAAGCCAACGCGTTTAAGTTTTTCATTTACTTCCAATACTCTAACTTTAACTATCTGTCCGACTTTTACTATTTCATTAGGATCTGATATAAAGCGATCGCATAGCTGAGAAATATGCACCAAGCCATCTTGATGTACGCCAACATCAACAAATGCACCAAAGTTAACCACGTTAGTTACTACTCCTTCCAAAACCATCCCTTCAGTCAAATCCCCGATCTCAGCAACACCTTCTTGAAAAGTAGCATATTGAAATTGCTCTCTAGGATCTCTTCCTGGTTTTTCTAATTCGGCGATCGCATCTTGTAGAGTTGGCAAACCAATATCTTCAGTAACAAACTGTTGTAGATCGAGACTTTTAAGGCGATCGCTCACTTGAGTAATTTGATTTAGAGGTACATTCAAGCTTTTAACAATTTGTTTAATTACCCCGTAGCTTTCTGGATGCACCGCCGTATTATCTAAAGGATTTTCTCCATCGCGAATGCGCAGAAATCCCGCTGCTTGTTCGTAAGTTTTCTTGCCTAATTTTGCCACTTTTAAAAGTTCTTGACGATTATTAAATGCTCCGCGATCATTACGATAAGTCACTATATTATTGGCAATTGACCCAGAAATTCCTGATACAAAGGTTAACAATTCTTTAGAAGCAGTATTTAGATCTACACCTACATAATTGACGCAGCTTTCTACAGTTTCCTCAAGCTTTTGTTTAAGTAGCTTTTGATTTACATCATGCTGATATTGCCCTACCCCAATAGATTTCGGATCTATTTTGACTAACTCAGCTAAGGGATCTTGTAATCTTCTCCCGATGCTAATTGCACCACGTATAGTAATATCTAGATCGGGAAATTCTTCTCGCGCTACATCACTTGCCGAATAGATCGATGCCCCCGACTCGTTAACAATTACCTTAATTGGTTGTTGCTTAATTTCGGTTAAAACTTCGCCAATAAAGCGATCCGTTTCCCTAGAGGCTGTACCATTACCAATAGCAATCAATTCAATTTGATATTTGCTAATGAGATCTTTGACGCTTTGGGCTGCTTGCTTTCTTTTATTTTCCCCCGAATGAGGAAAGATTGCCTGATATTTTAAATACTTACCAGTATCTGAAAGCACCACCGTCTTACATCCCGTCCGAAAGCCAGGGTCAATTGCCAGAGTCGGTTTTCTCCCCGCAGGAGAAGCCAGCAAAAGGTTGCGTAAGTTAGCTTCAAAAGCTTGAATAGACTCTATATCTGCATATTCTTGGCGATCGCTCCTCACTTCCCGAATTAAAGAAGGCTTTAGTAGACGATTAAATGCATCTTGGAGCATTGTTTGATAAAATAGCTTTAAGCTTGGACATTTAGTGCTAATTTTCCGCTTCTCTAGATAAGTCATCACTTCTGACTCTTCATAAGCAATCTCTACACTCAATATCCCTTCGGCTTCACCACGATATAAAGCCAAAACGTTATGTGGTGGAATTTTACTTACCCCATAGCTATATTGACGATACATTTCATACTTGGTACTGCCTTCAGGATGCTCGCTTTTGATTTGCGAGACAAATACTCCTTGTTTAAAAAGGTATTCCCGTAAATAAGCCCTAATTTCAGCATTATCTGCTATTTGCTCTGCTAGGATATCTGCTGCACCTATTAACGCTTGTTCTAAAGAATCAACTCCTTTGGCTGCATTGATATATTTATTAGCTTCTGAGTTCAAAGATAAATTAGCTACTTGTGGTTTGTTATTCGATTCAATCCACTCTGCCAACGGCGTTAATCCTTTGTCTCTAGCAATAGTAGCCCTAGTGCGTCGCTTTGGTTTGTAAGGTAAATATAAATCTTCTAGTTCAGTTTTATTGAAACAGGCTGTAATCTTCGCCTCAAGTTCGGCAGTTAATTTTCCTTGAGAATCAATTTCTTCGACGATTTTGGCTTTGCGCTTTGCCAGTTCATCCAAATAGGAGTAGCGTTCAAAAATATCTCTTAGCTGTACTTCATCCAATGAGCCTGTTTGCTCCTTACGATAGCGGGCAATAAAAGGAACTGTTCCACCTTCTAGCCACAGATCCAGTGCATTGTTGACGTTGCCTGGGGACAAGGAAAACTCTTGAGTAATCAGTTGCCGAATGTCAGTCATAGAAAATCTCGAAACTACGCCAAAAGCGTAATAGCTTTAAAAGAACAATTCTGATTATATATAGCAATACGTTAAAGTTTTCCCAAAGCTCATGGAGGAAGGAAATGAATTCGCGCTAAAAGTCTATGCTTACAGCAGTTTTCATGCTTGATAGACTACGCTGTTGATTAACTAGTTTTTAGTTATTAGCCATTGGTGACAAGTTAAAGCTGTGTGTTATTTGTCAATTGGTTTGTAGCGCCCTGCGCTATTAGCTTTTAGAAATAAGAAATAGCAAATAGCTTTTTTTACCTTTGCATCTTTAGTAATTCAAGCTTAATAAACTAAGTTGTTCAGCATCTTTTGTACTAAGTTTCCAGCCCATTGCTCCTGCATTTTCCGCTGCCTGTCGAGCGTTTTTAGCCCCAGGAATTGGAATTACGTTTTCTTGAACTATGAGCCAGTTGAGAGCTACCTGAACGGGAGTTTTTTGATATTTTTCAGCAAGCTGTTTTAATTGGCTAATTATTGGTTCAATCTTGCTCAAACCAGAAGCCGAAAATTTGGGGTTGAGCTTTCTTGCTCCTTTGACTATTTCCGTATTCTCTGGAGTGTATTTTCCTGTCAATAGCCCTTGATCTAAAGGACTATATGCCAAAATCGTAATTCCCAATTCACGAGCAAGCTCTAAAATACCGTTTTGCTCAATTTTTCTGCTTAGCAAAGAATAATGAACCTGATTTACAGCCAAAGGGACATCATATTGTGCTAATAAATCGTGTGCCTGCTGCATCTGGGTTGCAGAATAGTTACTGACTCCGACGCTTAGGATACGACCTCGCTTAACCTCTGATGCCAAAGCCTTCATTAAAGTCTGTTGACCCATAAAAAAGCTAAAAGGCATATGGACTTGGTAGAGAGCAACTTGTTCCACCTGAAGCCGTTTGAGACTATCAGTTACAGCATCAGCCACCGCCTGCGAGTTCAACTTCCAGGGCAAAGGAAAATACTTGGTTGCGATCTGTACTGGTTGAGTAGTTTGCTTTAAAAATTGTCCAATGAGCCGCTCAGATTCACCTAAACCGTAAATTTCAGCAGTATCAAAAAAAGTTGCGCCGTTAGCTATAGCAGCCTCAAAAGCTTTTTCAACCTCCATTGCTCCATAATCTGAGCCATAACCCCAAAACAGGCGATCGCCCCAAGACCAAGTGCCAATACCTAAAGATGGAAGTGAAATAGGCAGAAGTGATAGTTTAGTTGATTCCATGAGTTTGATAATAACTTTTAGACGGCTTTAACATTACTTTATCTAAAATAATGCCTGAAATAAATTGGCGGTCAAACCATCTAAAGCGTTAGATATTTTTCACAGGCAGAGTGATTGCTAATTTTATTAAGTTCACCTATGGAATTACTACACATAGTGAGGCTAAATAAATCAAGAGCAGCTATAAAAATAATTATGACTGCTACCAACAACTATAAGTACTCTTTTTGCTCGACCTTCGTTACGGTTAAAAAAAGATAGATACGGTCTGAAGTAAAAATCGCTCAGAATATATTTAATAACTGTCGATAAGAGAAAAAATAAATTATGAAAACGCGCTCGCTGGGAACATCGGAAATTCAAATTACCCCGATCTTAATGGGAACATGGCAGGCGGGAAAAAGGATGTGGGCAGGAATTGATGACGAAGAGAGCGTTGCGGCAATTCGAGCTGCTGTGGAGGCAGGGATAACCACTATTGATACGGCCGAGGTATACGGCGAAGGACATTCAGAACAAATTGTCGCTAAAGCTGTAGCCGATCTTCGTGATCGATTAGTCTACGCTTCTAAAGTATTTGTTAATCATCTTAAATACGACCAGGTAATCGAAGCTTGCGATCGCTCTTTGACTAATCTCAAGACTGACTATCTCGACCTCTATCAAATTCATTGGCCCTCTGGCTCATTTAACAATGAAGTTGTCCCGATTGAAGAGACAATGAACGCCCTAAATAAATTAAAAGAGGACGGCAAAATTAAAGCAATTGGAGTTTCTAATTTTAATCGTACTCAGCTAGAGGAAGCTGCCCAATATGGCAAAATTGATAGTCTACAACCCCCCTATTCATTGTTCTGGCGCAAGATCGAAACCGATGCAGTACCCTATTGCGTGGAACATAATATTTCTATTTTGGCTTACTCTTCCATGGCTCAAGGATTACTTACAGGTAAATTTAGTCCAGGTCATCAATTTGCTAAAGACGATCATCGTAGTGCTAATGTCCTATTTCAAGGAGAAAACTTTGAACGCGCTCAACACGCTTTAGAACAGCTAAAACCCATTGCCGAAAAGCATAGCTGTACTTTAGCTCAACTGTCTCTGGCGTGGTTAATTGCTCAACCTCAAACTCAGGCGATCGCTGGAGCGAGAACTGCTGCTCAAGCCCAAGATAATGCCAAAGCAGCAAGCGTCGATCTATCTCCTGATGAATTGCAAGAAATAGATCGCATTGGTAGACAAGTAACCGATCCTCTCGATGATAATCCCGTAATGTGGAATTGGTAGCTTGTAGCTTGACAGTCAATAAAAATCTGGAGATGTATCGTTAAAACACATCTCCAGATCGAGTCTATAGTCAGACAAGTAATTAACCGACTGTTCCTTCTAATTTTAAGCTCAATAACTTGTCAGCTTCGGCGGCAAACTCCATGGGTAATTCATTGAGGACATCCTTACAAAAACCACTAACCAGCATCGATACCGCATCTTCTTCAGAAATACCTCGTTGAGCAAAGTAAAACAGCTGTTCTTCGCCAATTTTGGCGGTAGAAGCTTCGTGTTCGACTTTGGCGGTATTGTTACTTACTTGGATATAAGGAAAAGTATTCGCTTCGGCATTATCGCCAATTAACATTGAATCGCACTGAGAATAGTTGCGCGCACCAGTAGCGTTATTACCAATTTTAACCAAACCGCGATAGCTACCTTGAGAATTTCCCGCCGAGATACCTTTAGAAATGATTGTACTGCGGGTATTTTTACCCACATGGATCATTTTTGTACCTGTGTCAGCCTGCTGCTTATTGTTAGTTAAAGCGATTGAATAAAATTCACCGATGGAATTATCACCGACTAAAACACAACTAGGATACTTCCAGGTAATCGCCGAACCTGTTTCTACCTGCGTCCAAGAGATTTTGGAGTTGACTCCTTTACACAAACCACGCTTAGTTACAAAATTATAAATTCCGCCTTTACCGTTTTCATCCCCTGCAAACCAGTTTTGGACAGTGGAATATTTAATCTCAGCGTCATCTAACACCACTAATTCCACTACCGCAGCATGAAGCTGATTAGTATCAAACATTGGCGCAGTACAGCCTTCAAGATAGCTAACGGATGCACCCTCTTCAGCCACAATTAAAGTACGCTCAAACTGCCCTGTATCACCATCATTAATCCGAAAATAGGTTGATAGTTCCATAGGACAGGTTACGCCTTTAGGAATAAACACAAATGAACCATCGCTAAATACAGCTGAATTTAAGGCCGCAAAGTAATTATCGCCTACTGGAACAACGCTGCCTAAGTACTTGCGCACTAGTTCGGGATACTCTTCTAAAGCCTCGGAAATTGAGCAAAAAATTACGCCATCTTCGGCTAACTTCTCTTTAAAAGTAGTGCCGATCGAAACGCTATCAAAAATAGCATCCACTGCTACGTTACTTAATCTTTTTTGTTCGGATAAAGGAATACCCAGCTTATCAAAAGTCTCTAGTAATGCTGGATCGACTTCATCTAAACTACCTTTCTTTTCTAGTTTTTTCTTGGGCGCGGAATAATAAACGATGTTCTGATAATCGATCGCCGGATATTGTACATGAGGCCAATCTGGTTCGCTCATCTTGAGCCATTGACGATAGGCTTTGAGACGAAACTCTAGCATAAATTCTGGCTCGTTTTTCTTAGCTGAAATTAGGCGAACGACATCTTCGCTCAAGCCACGAGGAATTTGTTCAGTCTCAATGTCGGTAACAAAACCATATTTGTAAGGCTGATTGACTAAAGTTTTGACGTTGGCACTCATAATAGGCAATTAATATAGATTATGTTTTGGCAAATGTCTTACAATTTTGTTCGGCAGTAACCAGAGAATCTAGTCAATGCTTAGGTAAAATTAGTTTAAGAGTATTTTGAGGAAATCTTATTTTGAGTTTAACAATAAATTTGTTGTTTAAGTATATTGTAAGTTACATTAGCAACAAAGACGTTGTTTAAGTAAAAAATTTCCTTTGCTCTTTTGTTAATTTCAACATATAGCTTTTAAGACGATGACGACCACTGGTTTACCGTCTACTAAACAGAATATCCTGCAATCTTTATTGAGGCATGGTGAGGCAGCTGCACAAAAGTTAGCTCAAGACCTAAACCTTAGTACTCAGGCAATTCGTCGCCATTTAAATGAACTAGAAGCATTAGGATTAATTGAATATCAATTGGTACAGCAGGGAATGGGACGACCGCAACATTTGTATCAGTTGAGCAGTAAGGGACGCGATCGCCTTAGTCCACAGAAGTATAGTGAATTTGCCGTTTCTTTTTTAGATACCCTAGCCGAAACCGTAGGGGCAGAACAGGTAAGCAAAGTCTTGGAAAAACAGTGGCAACGTAAAGCAGCCGAATATCGCGATCGCTTAGGAACAGGGACTCTCAAACAACGCATTGCCAAACTGGTTCAGTTGAGAAAAGAAGAAGGCTATATGGCAGAGTTGCATCAAGCATCCCCAAAACAAAAGCAGCAATTTATCTTAGTAGAACATAATTGCGCGATTTCTGAAGTCGCAGAGTCTTATCCCAGTATTTGCGGTCATGAGTTGGAAATGTTCGCTGAGGTATTGCCAGACTGCGAGGTGCAACGGACTCACTGGATCAATGATGGCGAACATCGCTGCGGATACTCGATTAAAGCAAAATAAACCAGAATCGATTATTAATAGTTAATCTATTACCAAATTTTTTAATTGAAACAGTTGAAAAAGTTTAAATAATTTGTTATTTGCGATCGCCAAAATATTATCCCAGAAATTTAAAAATCAATAGATATCAATAGATGACACGATTGGGATATTTATTAAGAAACATTGCAAATTCGTAAAGATATTATTGGTAGTTCTGCCTAGTGGTGGTGCAATCATACCTAATCGAGATAGTCTGAGTGAAGCAGTTTTTTTATTTAATTTTTAATCTTTTATATGGCCGTTATAAATACTAATCCAGCTAATACTCAAGCTTCGCGTTCAGGTGAATCGAATACACCTTCAAAACCTCCTGCGGACTCGAAAGAAAGAGTAAGCCAGTTTATGAAACAGCTACAGGATGAAATTTGTGCTGGCTTAGAACAGGTTGATGGAGGAGGAAAATTTAAAGAAGATAGCTGGGAGAGAGAAGAAGGGGGTGGCGGGCGATCGCGCGTACTCTTAGACGGAGGTATCTTAGAACAGGGTGGCGTAAATTTTTCGGAAGTTTGGGGGAGTCAATTGCCTGCTTCAATCCTCAAGCAACGTCCCGAAGCAGAAGGACATGGCTTTTATGCCACGGGGACATCAATGGTATTGCATCCCCGTAGTCCTTATATTCCCACGGTTCATTTGAATTATCGTTACTTTGAGGCTGGCCCCGTTTGGTGGTTTGGGGGTGGTGCAGATCTGACTCCTTACTATCCTTTTGCCGAAGATGCTGCCCATTTTCATCGAACCTATAAAGAAAGTTGCGATCGCCATCATCCTGAATACCATTCTGTGTTTAAGTACTGGTGCGATGAGTATTTTTATCTTAAACATCGTCAGGAAACTAGAGGAGTTGGCGGATTATTTTTTGACTATCAAGATGGTACAGGAGAACTATATAAAGGTCCTCATCCTGATAAAGCAGCAGCGGAATATAGTAACAAGTTGGGAGAGATTGAACATCGCAGTTGGACAGATATCTTTAGCTTTATTCAAGACTGTGGTAAAAGCTTCTTACCCGCTTATCTGCCAATTATTGAAAGACGCAAAGACATGGAATATGGCGAAAGACAGCGTAACTTTCAGCTATACCGTCGCGGACGCTATGTAGAATTCAACTTAGTATACGATCGCGGTACTATTTTTGGCTTGCAGACCAACGGACGTACTGAATCTATTTTGATGTCTTTACCGCCTCTGGTTCGTTGGCAATATAATTACCAACCAGAACCCAACACCCCTGAAGCAGAACTATACGAGACATTTCTTAAGCCTCAAGATTGGGTCAATTGGGAAGCATAAAAAATAAGGGATGAGGATGAAGGTTTATTTCCTTATCTCTATTTCTAAGCTTTGTAGAACTCTACTGTAGTTCCTGCGAGATCGGCAACTTTATCGATCAAAGCTTGGCGTTGAGATTCATCCATAACAGTAAAAGAATTAGCCAGATCGACTTTTTCCTGCATCTGTTCGGGATCGTTTGCGCCTGTAATTAAAACACTCACGGGTAAAGACCAAGTAAAATTAATTGCCTCAGCAATGCTAACTCGGTTCGGCACAATCTTCGGATTATCTCCGCTTTGTCCATGAGAAGAACCACCAAAAAAGCCGCCATTTGCTAAAGACTTCATGGCTAATACACCTATATTGCGTTCGATTAGTTGCGGCATTACCTGTTTGATAAAGCTGGAATAGTTAGGATCGGCAAGGTTTACGGGCATTTGACAAGTATCGAAAATATTAGATTCCATAACTCGTAATAGCGCATCGGGTTGATAATGACCAGTAAAGCCAAGATGCCGAACCTTGCCTGATTCTTTGGCTTCTGCCATTACTTCAAACACTCCATTAGCAACGCGTCCATCAACATCTTGAGGATCATTTACCGAATGTACCTGCCATAAGTCCAGATAATCAGTATTCAACCTACGTAGAGATCCTTCTAGGTGAAGACGAGCATCATCCGCATTGCTAGCGGTGCTTTTAGTCATTAAGTAAATAACATCTCGATATTGAGGCGTGAGCAATTTACCGTAACGAGTTTCACTACCACCAGACTGATACGACTCAGCAGTATCGAAAAACCTAACTCCACCTTCAAGGGCAATTTCAATAGTTTCTTGAGCATCCCGTTCGCTGCTCATCCCTCCAACGTGCGCTCCCCCTACGCCTAGCATCGTTACCGCTTCACCCGTTCGCCCCAAAGTTCTAAGAGGCAATAATTTACCTAAGCGATCTGTGGGAGTCTTATCTTGAGCCTCGGCTTGAGTAGAAAGCAAGATTCCAGCCGTAAAACCTCCTAGCCATTTGAGTACTGAACGTCGCTCCATAGTTCTAATACCTTAATCTGTTTTCAAGTTAATTCTACACAGAAAAAAAAGCTAAGAACTCTGGCAAGTTAATATAAACAAAGCTAATTTACAACATCAAACATATATGAACTTATCCGTTAGCTTAATTTTGCTTTACTCCATAGTTGGAGC
Source organism: Coleofasciculaceae cyanobacterium (assembly GCA_036703275.1). Lineage (NCBI taxonomy): Bacteria > Bacillati > Cyanobacteriota > Cyanophyceae > Coleofasciculales > Coleofasciculaceae > Coleofasciculaceae cyanobacterium. The sequence goes on from DATNPK010000092.1 coordinate 121,902, forward strand.
GGTTATTTTAACTTATGCCCCTTTTTTAGTGGTAGCTTGGGGACGATTACAGGTTGGTTACAATCAATCAGCACCTCGTGCTATGTTTGACAAACTTCCTGCTTATGCTCAAAGAGCTACTTGGGCGCATCAGAATAGTTTTGAAGCTTTGACCATTTATGGTTTGGCTGCGCTGATGGCTTACGTTACTGGAGTAGAATCAGACTGGGCAAAAATTGCCGCGATCGCCTTTATTGTAGCCCGATTGCTCTATTCTGTATTCTATATTTCAAATATTGCTTTAGGGCGATCGCTGATGTTTGCGCTCGGTTCTTTGTCTGGTTGGACTCTATTTGCTCTGAGTATCTTGCGGGTGATGAATTAGCAATTAGCAAGATTTAACACTAAATCCGATTGATAAAGTACTCTTGACCAAACATTAAACATTAAACTCGCGAACAAGTTGTTGATAAATGATAGATGTTAAATGTTCAATGATCTGACTCCTTACCTCATCGCCTCAGTACTGCCAAAACTAATATCATCTTCTTGGTACTCTGGGGGTTCAACGTGAATTAGTACTCGCACCGTGCCGAAATGCTTTTCTAAAAGTTCTTCGATTTGTTCGGTAATTTGATGAGCGATCGCCAAGTCATCTGTATCTACAATCAAGTGCATTTCGATAAATACCTGTCTACCCAACATTCCTCGTGAGGCAATATCATGACAGTTGATTACGCCTGGAACTTGAATGACAACATCGTAGATAGCTTCTGGGGCGATCGCCATTTCATCAACCAGCCAAGGTAAATTTTCACTAATTACTTCCCAACCACTGCGAAACACTAATAACGCTACAGGAAAAGCCAAAATTACATCCAGCCATTGCAGTTGAGGAATGCTTAGGTTTTCAGCTTGCCAAACTCCTACTAAGCTAGCGATCACAATAATTGTTACCCAAATATCGCTCATGGTATGTTTAGCATCAGCGATCAAGATTGGACTATTAATTTTTCTGCCGATGTTACGCTCGTAAAAAGCCACAAAAATGTTTACGCCCAAAACTAGCAGCAAAAGCCACAACTCAGTCGAAGAGATGGAAATTTCTACCTTTTCCGTGTTTAAAAAGATCTTTTCTACTGCGCCACGTAAAATCTCAAAGCAAGCAATACCCAAGAATGCAGCAATACCCAATGCTCCTACCGCCTCAAACTTTTGATGTCCATAAGGATGTTCGCGATCGGGTTGAGGAGAGGAAATACGGTTAGTAACTAAACCCAAAACATTGTTAACGCTATCGGTGACGCTATGTAGTGCATCTGCCTGTAGGCTCAAAGAACCAGTAGCTATACCCAAGGTAAACTTGAGCGCCATAACAAACAAATTTAGAAACAGAGTTAGCCAAAGAACTCGACGCACTTGCGAACGGTTATCTTGCACCATATAACAATTGAAACTTTTTTGGATGGTTGCTTTATAATCATAGTCTTAAAAATAGCTATAGTCTCTATTTGGTAATGCTTATAGCAATGTTTAGCTCTGGAAAAGATGTAACTTATTGAGATAATTTCTGACAGATAAACGATTAAATTTCGCCAGTCTGATAAATTAGAATTACAGATTTATCAAAAGATATTTGCATTAAATCTAAGATATTAAATTAAATTAAATTTTTACTATGGCTCAGTTAACCCTTAATTTAGTTCAAGGAGCAGTTAGCTTCAACTTCTCTATTGATGCAGCAAAACAGCTACAGGCGGAAATATCTACACTAATGCAAAGCCTCAAAGCAATTGCAGGTGCTACCTCGAGTGCTGCTAGTCGTCCAGCTAGACAAGAATCAATGGAATATCGTTATACAGGTGATGTGTTTTTAGAAATCTTCTGTAACCCTAATATTTATCCCAGTCCTTTTGCGGCTAAAATTTTGATAACTCTGCGAGACGATCGCATTCGTTTGACTAGTGAAGCTGAACTTACTCAGTTAATTGAAGACTTGAATGTATTTCTCGAAGGATAATTGAAGCGCGATCGCTTTAATAGTTGGAGTTGGATCGCGCGATCGCTGACATTACATAAATCAAGACAATATTAATAGTCAAATAATGTAAATTCTATCTTTAAGACAACGATGTCTTACTCTTGATTTTATGTTTGGCAAATCCTACTAGTACTACAATAAATAGGGTAATTGTTTGATTTCTCTTCAGCATGGCATTTACTCCCAACTCGCGATCTTTAGCTTTCTTGGCCCTAAAAAATGTATATCAAAAGAAAGCCTATACTGATGTTGCGCTCAATCGCGTCATTAAGTCTATGGGTAAATCTGCTGAGATCAGCCAAACAGATCGCAGTTTTGCTTGTGAGTTGGTTTATGGAATTGTGCGTCGTCAACGTACATTAGATGCGTTGATCGATCTACTAGGCAAGAAAAAAGCAGTACAACAACCCCCAGATTTAAGAATTATTCTGCATCTTGGTTTATATCAGCTGCGCTATTTAGATCGTATTCCTGCTTCAGCCGCGGTTAATACTAGTGTGGAATTGGCTAAAGCTAATGGCATTGCTAAACTCGCTGGAGTAGTTAACGGCTTGTTACGAGGATATATTCGTCAAGCTGAATCTGGCGAGCCTCTGCAACTACCAGAAGATCCGATAATTAGATTGGGTGTAAAACATAGTTTCCCTGATTGGATTGTGGAAACTTGGTTAGAGCAATTACCACTGGAAGAGGTAGATCGGCTACTTGCTTGGTTTAATCGATCGCCCAAAATTGATTTACGAGTTAATATTTTAAAAACTAACCTAACTGAAGTAGAAGCTGCGTTTAAAGCTGTTGGTGTTGACGTTGAGCAAATACCTAACCTACCTCAAGGATTACGACTAGAAAACGCGGGTGCAGTTACTGATTTACCTGGATATAAAGACGGATGGTGGGTAATTCAAGATAGTAGCGCGCAGCTAGTCACACATTTATTAGATCCTCAGCCTGGAGAGACGATTATTGATGCCTGTGCTGCCCCAGGAGGCAAAACAACCCATATTGCCGAATTAATGGGAGATGAGGGGCAAATTATTGCTTGCGATCGCGCTGCTAAACGCTTAGAAAAAGTTAGGGAAAATGCTGCACGATTACAGTTAAAATCAATTAAAATTGAAGTAGGAGATAGTCGAAACTGCGAGCAATTTGTTAATATTGCTGATCGCGTACTCTTAGATGCACCTTGTTCGGGCTTGGGTACACTTCATAAACGCCCCGACCTTCGTTGGCGACAAACATCTCAAGGGATTCGGGAACTTTTTACCCTGCAAAAGGAACTATTAGAACAAGCAGCTACTTGGGTAAAGCCAAAAGGTATTTTAGTTTACGCAACTTGCACTCTTAATGTTTTAGAAAATGAAAAAGTAATACAATCATTTTTGGCAAATAACACTAATTGGAGTATTCAATTTCCTCCCGATGCGATTGCTAAAAACTGGTTAACAAACGAAGGCTGGATTAAAGTTTATCCCCACCGACATAATATGGACGGATTCTTTATGGTGGGATTAGTACGAGATTGGTGAGATGTGGAGCAATAAAATTAACAAGATGAAACAAATTCTTAAGCTTATCATTGCTGCTGCTTGGATTGATGGCGTTATTCAACCAGAAGAAAGAGCTTATTTACGTCGAGTAGCGCGAGATTTTCAGCTAGCTAACGATCCTGAAATTAAACCATTACTATCAGAATTAAGACCAATTCAAGCTGTTGAGTGTTATCGATGGCTGGAAGAATATTTTGGTGAACATCCCTCTGTGGCTGATTATCAAGAATTGCTAGAGAAAATTAGTGGTCTAATTTATAGCGATGGTTATGTCGATGTTAGGGAAGCGAAGTTAATTGAGACTATTCAAAGTTGCGATCCTAATAATCCAGATTGTCGTAATTCTGTTTTAGATAGGATGCTACGCAAAATTCAAAAAATCTATAAAGCAGCAATTGAACAACAAGTTTGATTAATGCTAATTGGAATTTTTTAGCTTTTAGCTCTTAGTTTTCAGTAATGTGATTTATTAACCAAATAACACATTATTTGAATGCTTTCTATACAAAAATATCTTAATTAAAATCATAGTTAATTAAGGCGATCGCTGTTTATATTAAGTTGCTTTTAAATAGACAAGATTACCTCGTGCCAAGAAAAACGCGCAAAGTGAAATTATAAATTTGAATGCCACTCGGTATTAAGAGTTAAAAATGTTTCTTATTTATTAAGTTTAAAGTAATTTATAGTATATTTGCTTTTTTTTTACTACAAAAATTATATGATAGTTTAACAGTTCAATCATAAAAATTTTTATAGCTAATTCTATAGCTCAGAGTAATTAGTAATTAATCTCAACCATACTAATTTAAGTTTAAGAGTTTGATGTTATTTACTCATGCTTTATTCGGGAGAATTTGGCGGTAGGATTTGAATCTAAGTTCATAAATCTATCCTGAGATACTTACTTTATTTTGATGTAAACAGGCAGAATGGGGCTTTATTTTTCAGATAAATTCTAGATCTTGTTACAGCTAAGCTATGTTGAGAGCCAAAACTTCTAATACTGTTTCTGCCAAAAGTTTTCAGGCAACACCCTTTTTATTGGCTCTATATTTTGTTTCTGGCTTTAGCGCCCTGCTGTATCAGGTAGCCTGGCAAAGAATGTTAGGCTTGTTTTCAGGTTCTGATATTCGTTCGGTAACGATTATTGTCGCTTCCTATCTGCTGGGATTGGGCTTAGGAAATTTATTAGGCGGCTCGATTAGCGATCGCTTGTCTAATCGCCAGTGTGTCATGGTATATGGCTGCTGTAACCTTGGTATTGCTAGCTTTGCCTTAGCCAGTCGTTTTATTTTCTACGATCTGCTGTTTCTCAGGCTGCAATATCTAGCTCAGTCTTTGCTAGTAACTTTAGGAATTGTTTTTATCAGTCTCTTGATTCCTACAGTTTTAATGGGTATATCTTTACCCATGTTATCTAAGGCAATCAACCGTAGTGCGGAGGGTGCTGCATCCCTAATTGGCTGGTTGTATGGATTCAATACTCTTGGTTCGGGTTTGGGGACTTTAGTTTCAGGGTGGTATATTGTCGGTACTTTAGGCTACAGCAAGACAGTTTACTTGGGCGCGATCTTTAGCCTTACTGTTGGTGTATCAGCGTTAGTTTTAGCTTCTCGTTTTCCTAACCGTAGTTTGTCTGAGGATAAATCAAATATCAACTTAAAGCCAAACCAAGATGATACTCGATCGCTTAAATCCTGGTATATATTAGTTTTTTTAGCAGGTTTTACGGCAATTTCCTGGGAAATTATTTGGTTTAGAGTATTAGACATTGCTCTACAGTCAAATGCTTATACCTATGCTCATTTACTAGCTTTTGTGTTAATTAGTAGTGCGGTGGGCAGCATGATCGGGGCAAAAGCAATTAATTATATTCGTCGTCCTAAAAAAGTATTTCTCATTATTCAGGGCATTATTGCGCTTTATTCAGCGATCGCCATTTGGGGTATTGGACTTTATTGGCAGGCTCATCCCGGTTTACGCTCGGATCAGGGATTTGTCAACCTTAACGACATTAACGCCGAAGTGCTATTTAAGTATTTAATCATCCCTGGAGCGATCGCTATCCTACCCAGCTTGCTCATGGGTTTTTATTTTCCCTTAGTCCAAAAAGCCGTGCAGCAGGATTACGGGCAAATCGGCAAACGAGTCGGCTCGATCTATCTGGCTAATATTTTAGGCAATACCCTGGGTAGTTTATTAACTGGCTTGATCTTAATCGATTTACTCGGTACGGCTGGTTCTATTAGGCTGTTAGTTGCCCTCGGATTAGGGTTCTTACTGGCTATGCGCCCTAAATTAATTAAAAACCGACTAACTATTACGCTAATTATTATCTCAGCCATAGCGATCGCCATTTTTCCTAATAATAATCGTCTTTGGGCTGCACTCCATGCCGTCGATCCTCAGGCTTATTTTCAGGTTGCCGAAGATTCTACCAGCGTAGCGGCGATCGCTGAAACTAATGGTCAAGGCAAATTACTTGCCAGTGGTCAAGTACAGGCAAACTTTCCCTATTTGCATATCCATGGGCTGTTAGGTAGCGTTCCTGCTTTATTGCATCCAAATCCGGAAAAGGTAATGATTATTGGCTTGGGTTCTGGAGGTACTCCTCACACTATCGGCGTGAACCCTATAACCAAAAAAATAAAGATTATTGAGCTATTGGGAGCAGAACTACCCGTATTGCGACAATATGCTCAAAAACCCGCTGGTAAGCCACTTCAGTATCTATTTCAAGACCCCCGTTACGAAATTATAGTTGGAGATGGACGTAGAGAATTAACCGTTAGTAACGAGAAATTTGACATTATCGAAGCGGATGCAATTCAACCCTGGCGATCGCGTGCAGGAATGCTGTACTCTCAGGAGTTTTTTCAACAAGTGCAGTCTCACCTCAAGCCAGGAGGCTTTTTTGTGCAGTGGGATGTCGGTTCGGGGGCGCAACAAACCATGCAGAGCGTCTTTCCTTACGTTACTAAAGTCGGCATGGCAGGTAACTTATGGATTTTAATTGGCAGCGACGATCCTGTACTTTTTGATAAAAAGCTGCTGCTGCAACGATTGAAACAACCTAAGGTAATTAGTTTTTTAGAACAGGCAGGAATTAACCCCGTAAACGTACGTCGCGATGTCAGACAGGCTTATGTCAAGAGCTTTAAGCGTCAAAAAGACAATCTAACTCAACCTTTTAATACCGATCTGTTTCCTCGTGGAGAATATTATTTAAATCGTTAATCTAATTCCAATCGGCTAAGACAATCTTGCCAATTGCACTTCCCTGTTCAATACGTTGATGAACATGGCGCAGATTTTGCGCCTTAATCGGTTTAACTATGTCGTTACAGGTTGTGATCAGCGTTCCATTTTCAATCAGTTGGCTAACTTCGTTGAGTAATTTACCCTGTTGGGCCATATCTTCGGTCTGATACATCGAACGAGTAAACATGAATTCCCAGACGAAACCAGCACTCTTGTTTTTTAGAGTATCCATTGACAGTGGTTGTTTATTTTCCACGACCGTACAGATCGTTCCTTGTGGTTTAATTGCCTCAGCGATCGCCTGCCAGTGTCCATCGGTATCGTTCAAGCACAGAATGTAATCGACAGTTTGATAATTCACCTTGGCAATTTCTTCAGCCAGATGATGACGATGATTGACAATTATATCTGCACCTAGTTTCTGACACCAGGCGATCGTTTCAGGACGAGAAGCAGTAGCAATAACCTGAAGCTTGGCTAATTTTTTGGCTAGCTGAATGGCAATAGACCCTACACCCCCCGCACCATTAATAATTAAAATTGATTTACCTGCATCTGCGCCATTTTTACTAATGTTTAATCGTTCAAAGAGAGCTTCCCAAGCGGTAATACTGGTAAGTGGTAAAGCTGCTGCTGTAGCAAATTCTAGATTCTGCGGTTTATGAGCGACAATTCGTTCGTCCACCAACTGAAATTCACTATTGCTGCCAGGACGAGTAATATCACCTGCGTAATACACTTTATCTCCAAGCTTAAAGCCTGTTACCTTTTCCCCTATTTCCACTACCACGCCTGCTGCATCCCAACCCAGGATACGGGGTTGCTCTTCAATTTTGTCTTTGGGACTCCGAAGCTTGGTGTCAACAGGGTTGACTGAAATTGCTTTGACTTGTACCAGCAGATCGTGTCCTCTGGCTACAGGCTTGTCAATTTCAATATCCTGTAAGCTGTTTTCGTTTTCAATCGGTAAGTATTGAGTTAAGCCGACTGCTTTCATGGTTTTCTCTTCAAAAGCTAACTTGCTGCGATTAATTTCTACAAACTCGTATCCATAAATGAATAGTTAGTGTAGCTTCTAGCATCGCTCTCCATAGATATTATAATGATGAACTACTTCTAGAACGCTTGGCGTACAGTCAAACTAAGCCGAAGAATCACCTCCTTAAGATCGGCACGGATACTGGCAAACTTACGCAGCTTTTCCTGAGCAGGCATATTAACACTCCTTAATGGATTCCCACAATTCGGCAATTTCTTTTGCGCTGTTAGCTTTAATTCGCGACAGATCTATCGGGTAATCGACCCCTAAGTTCTCTTCAAAACGCGTTGCGGTAAACTGTCCGTTGCTGGCACGCAGAATAAATCCAGTATCTTGGCAAGCGTCACTAGCTAGGTAAATAACTCCAGGAGTGACCCATTCGGGCTTGAGATTGGCTGGTGTACCTGTTTCTCCCCACATTCGAGTTTTAGCTACAGGGGATACCGCATTGACAAGAATCTTGTGTTTAAAGCCTTCCATGCTTAGTGCATTCATGATGCCAACCTGAGCCATCTTGCCAGCAGCATAGGCTGTCAATCCAGATTGAGCGTATTGCTGATACATAGCACGATCTGAAGTGGTCAAAACTATTCGTGGTGCCGATGATTGTTTTAGATAGTTCCAGGCGTGCTTACATATCCAAATTGTCGCGAGGATATTAACGTCGATGGCACGATGTATAAAATCGACCTCTATTTATCTCAATAGCTTGATAGCCTACCCAGCCAGCATTATGGATGAGGATATCCAGGCTGCCGAAAGAATTTATCGTCAGTTCTACCAGCTCGCGACAAGTCGATTCTTTAGACAGATCGCCGCAATGGGCGATGACGTTTTTACCATGTTCCTGCAACTCGCGCGCAGCATTGGATGCCACTGAGTTGTCAATCCCTGCACCCGCACGATCCGTACCCAGATCGCTGATTACGACATTAGCACTCCTGTCAGCTAGGGTTTGAGCGTAAGCTAACCCCAACCCTCTACCTGCACCAGTGATGATGGCTGTTTTACCTTTGAAATCCATGTTCCTCTTTTAACTCTAGTAGAAATTGTTAACCCAGTTCATTAATGTCAATGTAGAATTCAAGCTATATAAATGTCCAACACATTTTTTGCTACTAATTAACACTTAATAGGTTCAAATGGAATTACGCCATCTGCGTTACTTTGTTGCAGTTGCTGAAGAACTTCATTTTGGTCGGGCTGCCAAAAGACTCTGTATTACTCAACAACCTCTAAGCCGACAAATTAAAGATCTCGAAGAAGAACTAGGAGCAGAGCTTTTTTACCGAACTAAGCGAACGGTTCGTTTAACTGAAGTTGGTGAAATTTTTTTGGTAGAAACTAGAAAAATACTTCAGCAAGCAAATTACGCCATGGAGTTAGTCAAACAGGTATCTCAAGGCAAAATTGGACGAATAACAGTAGGCTTTACTGGTTCGGCATTAAATATCGTGCTTCCTACTGCGGTGCGTCAATTTAAACAGCGTTATCCTCAAGTAGATTTAACTTTAAAACGAATGTAAACCCCAGAACAGGTTAAAGCACTCAACAATGGGCAAATCGATCTTGGCTTGTTGCATCCTCCTATTAATGATGACGGGTTAATTCTAGAGACTATTTATCGAGAGCAATTAGTCGTAGCTTTGCCCGACAATCATCCTCTGGCGAATGTATCCAAACCCGTTTCTCTCCAACAATTAGCCAACGAGTCATTTATTCTCTTTCCTCGTTACATTGGTTCGGTACTATACGACCAAATTATCAATCTATGTCAGCAAGCTGGCTTTAGTCCTAACGTAGTACAAGAAGCTATTCCCCAGCAAACCATTTTAGGTTTAGTAGCAGCAGAAATTGGGATTAGTTTAATTCACAGTTCGGCGCGAACTTTGGGGCGACCTGGAGTAGTTTTTCACAATTTAATCGAACCGACTCCAAAACTAGAAACGGCTGTTGTTTGGAGTCCTGATACTACCAATTTTATTTTACAGTCTTTTGTAGAAATAGTTAAACAAGAAAATGTTGGAAACTTGGATTAATCGACAATCTCGCTGTACATATCAACCGTTCCCCGCCATTTTGTGGTTACGAACTCGATAAAAAAAGCGATCGCTTAAATAATCACAGCGATCGCTTTTATTGAGTTTACATATTCATGGTTAGCAATCTCAAACTCTTACCTGCTTACGCCTCAACAGGTTCGGGAGGATTAGTAGCCGAAGGACGACGCGAAATTACCTGATCGATTAGACCATAATCTTTGGATTCTTCAGCAGACATAAAGAAGTCTCTTTCAGTGTCTTCTTCAATCTTAGACAAAGGCTGTCCCGTATGATCTGCTAGATGTCCGTTCAATTTCTGCTTGAGATATAAAATCTCTTTTGCCTGAATCTCAATATCGGTTGCCTGTCCCTGTGCGCCACCCAAAGGCTGGTGAATCATAATTCGAGAATTAGGTAAACTCATCCGCTTACCTTTTTGTCCTGCGCTAAGCAAAAAAGCACCCATGCTGGCAGCCAAACCAATACAGATGGTGCAAACATCAGGGCGAATCTGATTCATGGTGTCAAACATCCCCATCCCTGCCGATACTGAACCACCAGGAGAGTTGATGTAAAGATAAATATCCTTTTCTGGATCTTCTGCTTCCAAAAACAGCAGCTGGGCAACAACTAGGTTGGCGATTTCATCAGTAACTTGTTGCCCTAAAAAGACAATTCTTTCTCTGAGTAAACGAGAATAAATATCAAAGGCGCGATCGCCGCGACCTGAACTTTCTATAACGGTAGGAATCATGCAGCTATCTTTGGTAAATGTTGTCTTTGATTGTAGCTATTTTCTAGGCTCAAGGATGGGGTGGAAATTACTAATTAAACACAAAAGATAATACTTTCTAAACGGGCGATCGCTTTTTCTAGGTCATCATTAACAATCTTAAACTCAAATTCATCGCTAGCAGCAATTTCTTGTTTGGCAATTTCTAGTCTTTTAGCAATTGATTCTTCTGAGTTTGTGCCTCTAGTTCTAATTCTTTGCTCCAATTCTTTGATCGAAGGAGGTAAAATAAAGATCCGTTTGGCAGCGGGAAAGATATTAGCGATCGCCCTAGCTCCAGCTAACTCTATTTCCAATAGAACACAATTACCCAATTCTAGCTGTTGGATTACCTGATTCTTCGGCGTACCATAGTAATCACCTGCATATTCTGCCCATTCTAAAAGTTCCTGATTGAGAATAGCTGTCTCAAAATCTTTTTTATTGAGAAAATAATATTCTTTGCCATCTGTTTCTCCTGGGCGAGGTGGTCTGGTAGTAGCAGAAATTGATACGCGCAGCTGGGGATAGCGTTGCAGCAGCAATTTAACCAGCGTTCCTTTTCCTACCCCGCTAGGTCCTGTAATAACGATAAGTTTACCTGGCTGTTCGGCTGACATTGATGATAAGCTGATTTAGCTAAGATTCTTTACTGTCTTTATTGACCACAAAGCGATGAGCTACAGTCTCGGGCTGTATTGCTGAGAGTACTACATGAGAAGAATCGGTAATAATTACGGCACGAGTACGACGACCATAAGTTGCATCAATTAGTAGACTTTTTTCCCTGGCTTCAGTAATAATTCTTTTGATTGGTGCGGATTCTGGGCTAACAATAGCAATAATACGATTGGCTGAAACAATATTACCAAAACCGATATTTATTAATTGAATATCCATAATTATTATTCATTTACGACTTTTTTTCGGTAACCGATCGCCAAGTTTAAAAAATTAGAAAATATAGTTTTAATACTATAGTTAAAAAACTTGATTTACAAGCAAAAATAAATGTGAATGACGTTATTTAAGGAAATTTTAGCTTTTGCTGCAATATAAACACTTCTGTCGCCAAAATCACAATAATTTAATTAATAGTTAAGTTTTTAAAGTTTTTTACAATTATGCAACCAGTTGATTACACAACCCTAATGGCAAGCTGTGAAGAACTAAATCGAGACTGGGTTCCCTCTCGTTTAGAGCAAGTATATCAACGCGATCGCTTTACTATTTCATTAGGGTTACGAACTCTCAAGGCCAAGCCTTGGCTGACTATCTGTTGGCATCCCGAAGCAGCCCGAATTAATATTGGCGATCCCCCACCCCGCATTAAGGATACTTTTACCTTTAGCGATCAGCTGCGTCATCAGCTTAATGGGTTAGCTTTAACCAATGTAAACGCGATCGCGCCCTGGGAAAGAGCAATAGACCTCCAGTTTGCCCAACGCCCTGGAGAACCTGCTTTATGGCATTTATATGTAGAAATTATGGGTAAATATAGCAACGTGATTCTTACCGATGCCGAGGGGCAAATTATTACCCCTGCCCGTCAGATAAGTGCTGCCCAATCTAGCGTCCGCCCGATCCAAACTGGACAACGTTACGAAGTTCCACCCGCCCTTACTGGTACTACACCCAAGCTAGAAGAATCCTTGGCAAGATGGCAAGAAAGGGTTAGTTTAGTGCCTGGTCAACTTAAACGCCAGCTACTGAGATCCTATCGGGGCTTGAGTCCGAGAGTCGCCGAAGAAATCGCGCTCGCAGCTGGTTTATCTCCTCAACAACAGACAAATACCTTGCAACCCGAACAGTGGCAAGAATTATTTAGCTATTGGCAGAAATGGTTGATTGTCTTAGAACAAAAGCAATTTGACCCAGGCTGGCTGGTAGATGGCTATACAGTTTTGGGCTGGAACAAAACCGAATCGGTAAAACAGGTACAAACTTTACTCAATTGCTACTATACTAACGAGGTCAATCGACAACAGTTTCAACAGCTACATCATCAGTTAAGCCAGAAGCTGTCTAATCTGCTTAAAAAACTAAACGTCAAAGCAAATACTTTCCGCCAACGTTTAGAACAGTCTGCCGATGCCGAAAGCTATCGTCATCAGGGAGATTTGTTAATGGCGCATCTCCACAAATGGCAGGCAGGTATGAAGTCGATTACTCTTAACGACTTTGAAACAGGCAAACGAGTCAAAATCAAGCTGAATCCTGAAAAAAATGCCGCCCAAAATGCCCAGACCATTTATAAACAAAGTCAAAAGCTTAAACGTGCCCAAAGCGCGGTAGTACCTCTGCTCAAAGAAGTAGATGCCGAAATAAACTATTTAACTCAGGTACAGACAGCTCTCAATCAGCTACAGAGTGGAAACCAAGCAGGTAGCAACGAAAATTTACAGGCTTTAGAAGAGATCAAGGAAGAATTAATTCAGCAAGAATATATGGCAGTCGAACGTCAGGGAGAAAGTAGTAAAGTAGATCGAGATTCTCAACCCTATCGCTATACTGCACCATCAGGAGCTGAAATATGGGTAGGTCGTAACAATCGTCAAAACGATATCCTGACTTTTCGGACTGCGGTGGAGTACGATCTTTGGTTTCACACTCAAGAAATTCCTGGCAGTCATGTATTGCTACGTCTGTCTCCAGGCACAGTACCTAGTGAACACGATCTTCAGTTTACGGCAGATCTGGCAGCCTACTACAGTCAAGCACGCGAAAGCGAACAAGTGCCAGTAATTTACACCAAACCAAAACACGTTTATAAACCCAAAGGTGCAAAACCAGGAATGGTAATCTACAAACAGGAAACTGTAATTTGGGGCAGACCACAGATGGCACAAGTCGTGCAGCAATAGTTTTGGCTCAAAAGACTTTGGGAATGATTATCTTGCTTTAATTAACCAAGTTTAATTTTGGCAAAGGTCGATCGCGGAACATTTGATACAGTAATTACGATATAGTCGATGTTAAATACTTTTAATAGCTAACTCAAATATCTTCAAACAAGTCAACTTAAAGCTGGAAGTAAGCTATTAGATTGTATTGTTGTAATTGAGCTTGAGGTAAAAATCTCAACTTGAAGACTGAGATCACATGACATTACGCTTTCTTAGCGTAGAATTAGTGTAATAGACGATACATTTATTATTTTTTTACAAAATTATCGTATCTTCTGTTACAATTCTTATTGAGTCAAAGAAGTTTAGAGTTGTCTCGTTGGGGAACGCGCAACAAAAGATTTTTCCAGACTTAAACAACAACATTTAACTTAACCAGCGATCGCCTCGCTGGTATTTTTTTTTGGGTCATAATTAACTGAGTACTTTAAAACTGGCATTGTCTCATGAGTTATGAAAAGCAACTAGATTTGAATGAAACCGTATTAACACAAGAAGAAGATCTATTTGACTATTCCTACGAACAGCCAGGAAGCATTCCAGGAACGCTTAATATTGAAGACGATGCCGAATTACCTCAAATTGTGTTAATTGATTATAATAGCGATCGCGCCAATCATATTAGTAACTTAAACCCAGAAGCCTGCGCCAAATATATGGAAACCGATTCAGTATCCTGGGTCGATGTGAAAGGGTTAGGTAGCGAAAATATTTTACAGAGACTAGGAACGGTTTTTGGTTTACATCCCTTGGTATTAGAAGATATAGTCAATGTTCCCCAACGACCCAAAATAGAAGATTATCCACAACAGCTAGTAATAATCACTCAAATGGTTGTGCCCAAACCATCGGGAGAAGGCTTTTGGTTAGAACAGGTAAGTTTAGTTGTAGGCAAAAACTATGTGTTAACGGTACAGGAATATCCTGAAAAAGATTGTTTGCGACCAGTACGCCGACGGATCAAATTTAACAAGGGAGGAATTAGAGAAATGGGTGCTGACTATTTAGCTTATGCTCTCTGGGATGCAATTATTGATGGCTTTTTTCCGGTTCTAGAAATTTATGGAGAAAAGATTGAAGATCTAGAAGACGAAGTAATATTTAATCCTAGCAATCAGAGTTTAGCTAATGTATATCAAATTAAAAGAGAATTGCTGGCTTTACGAAGGGCAATTTGGCCCCAAAGAAACGCTCTCAATACTTTAATCAGAGACGGTAGTGGCGTAATCAATCCAGAGAGTTTAGTTTTTTTGAGGGATTGTTATGACCATACAGTGCAAATCATTGACATTATCGAAACCTATCGCGAATTAGCTTCTAGTCTCACCGATATTTATCTTTCTGCTATTAGTAATAAAATGAACGAAGTAATGAAATTACTGACGGTAATTTCTAGTATTTTTATCCCTTTAACCTTCATTGCTGGGATTTATGGGATGAACTTTAATACCGATATTTCTCCCTGGAATATGCCCGAGTTAGGCTGGTATTGGGGCTATCCTTTGTGTTGGGGATTAATGCTAACGACAGCTGCTGGTCTGGTGTATTTCTTCTGGCGACGAGGTTGGTTTAACAACTTCTCTAACACTATTAAATAGATAAGTCGCTCAAAACAGCGATCGTTACTTTAGTGGGTTATTGGTTATCAAAGCCACACCCGCACGTTGGCAAATGTGCTTCAGTAGTGATGTAGTTCTCGTTAAAATGGGGAATACTGAAAATATAGGTAGGCAGATAAAATCAAGTACCAATTTTTCTGCTTTGAGAGTTTACGTTTCTTAATCTCTAGTCCCCGCTTACTGATTGCCCTATATGAGTTATAGCTTAAAAAATCAATTTCGAGATGTGACTAATCGCACTGTTGGCAATCAACTCCAGGCAATTCCCATGGTCATAGTCATCAGTCTAATTCTCTTTGGGGGAATTGGTTGGCGTTTAAGTTATTTACAGTTGCAGCAGGGAGTAATTAATCAGAAAAAAGCTGAAAATAATCGGATTCGTATCGTTCCCAAACCACCCGTTAGAGGTCTTATCTTGGATCGCAACGGCAAAATACTAGCAACTAATCGCCAGTCTTATTCGGCTTATTTATGGCCTAAGGCACAAAAAGAGAAAAATTGGCGCATAAACCGCGATCGCATCGCGCAAATACTGGAGCTCAAACCCAAAGAGCTGCAAAAGAAGGTAGAGGAAGCAGGATACAATTACCCCAGTTTAATTCCGATTGCTCGTAACTTGACTCCAGAACAAATCACGGTATTAGAAGAATATAAATCACAGTTAAAATGGGTCGAAATAGATATTGGTCAAGTACGATATTATCCTCAAGCTAAATTAGCCTCTCATATTTTGGGCTACACAGGAGAATTAGACCAAGAGGAATTAGAGCAGAAAAAGCCTGATGGTTATCGCTTGGGAGATATCATGGGCAAAATGGGAGTAGAGTCTGCTTATGAAGCACAACTGCGGGGAGAATGGGGCGGGTTAAAGCTTGGTGTAGATGGATCTGGACGGATAATTAACTTTTTGGGTCAAACCCATGCCAAAACGGGTAAAGATTTAACTCTAACTATTGATGCAGACCTTCAACGGGCTGCCGAAACTGCATTAGGAACAAATAGAGGAGCAATTGTCGCCTTAAATCCTCATAATGGCGAAGTATTAGCTATGGCTAGCTATCCTAGTTTCGATCCCAATATTTTCTCTTCTAACATTACTCCTCAAGTCTGGCAAGAATTACAGTCGCAAGGAAATCCTTTCTTAAATCTGGCTTTACGAGCTTTTCCTCCCGCTTCTACCTTTAAGATCGTTACCGCCACGGCAGGATTAGAATCAGGTAAGTATCCTCCTAATACAGTTTTGGGTACGTATCCCTATTTATCTGTTGGGGGAACGAGATTTGGAGAATGGAATAAAAGCGGTTTTGGTTCTTTGGGCTATGTATCTGCTATGGCTTGGAGCAGTAATACTTTTTTTGGTCAAGTTGGGCAGGGAGTCGGTGGAGAAGAGTTAATTAAAACGGCCAGACTGTATGGCTTTGGTGAACCAACGGGGATCGAATTAACAGGAGAAACAGGGGGGTTAATTGCCGATGATGCTTGGAAACGGCTCAACTTTGAAGACTGGGGGTGGACAGTAGGAGATACGGTAAATATGTCTATCGGTCAGGGATTCACCAGCGCAACGCCTTTACAAATTGCGGTAATGTTTAGCGCGATCGCTAATGATGGCTATCGAGTACAGCCTCATTTACTACACACAGACAATCAGTCAAAATCAAGCAAAACCAGCTTAAATCTTAAACCCACAACATTGTCTACAATTCAACAGGGATTGAGAGCAGTAGTTGATGGCGGTACAGGAACAAAGCTAAACTCTCCCAATACTCCCCCAGGGGCAGGCAAAAGTGGTACAGCAGAAGCCCCTCCAGGTGAATCTCATACTTGGTTTGGCGCCTATGCTCCCTTCGATAAACCAGAAATAGTTGTGGTGGCATTTGCCGAACATTCTGGAGGTGGAGGTGGATCGGTTGCTGCACCGTTGGTTAGACAGATAATGGAAACTTATTTTAAACCAGATAAAATTACCAAAAACTAACGGTTTTCAAGCCATGCCCTTTAAGGACATCCAGTTTTTGGCTAATAGCTAAAGATAGAAACCACGAAGCTAGTTTAAACCAAATAAATTGCGCTTTTTTGCCAAAGGTAAGCAGTCAACTACCTCGTCCTCCAAGCTTCAACATATCTCCCAAACCTTCCCCTACTAAAGATAAGCCTGTCACCAAGATCGTCATTGCCAAACCAGGAAAGGTAGCTGACCACCAAATCCCTATAGGCAAGGCATCTAAAGCTAAACGCAGATCGTGACCCCATTCTGGTACTTCCGGAGGTAATCCTAATCCCAGAAAACCTAAACCACCCAGAATTAAAATTGCATCTGCGGCATTAAGGGTAAACAAGACAGGAACACTTTGAATTACGTTGAAAAACAAATAGCGGGATAATATTCTACTAGTAGGTGCGCCCATCGCCTGGGCTGCTTCAATAAATAACTCTGTCTTGACGCTCGTGGTATGGTTGCGAACTATACGATAATACTGGGGAACATAAGCAATACTTAAGGCTAAAGCTGCGTTGAGAATTCCTTGACCTACTACAAAAGCCAGGGTTACAGACAACAATAATCCAGGTAAAGTATAGATCGTATCCATAAAGAAAAGCAAAACTTTGTCAATTTTACCGCCGAGATAACCACTAACTAAACCTAAGGGAACTCCTAAAATTAAACTAATAGTAGTTGCCAAGACTACTACTTTTAATGCAGCTTGAGTACCAAACAGAGTACGGGAAAAAACATCGTATCCTTGGCGAGTTGTGCCAAACCAATAATCTGCCCCTGGTGCTTCATGGATCGGATTAGCTAAAGCTTCGGTTGGATCTTGCAGCCAGCCTATATTTTGTAACGTGGGGGCGAGTATAGCGATCGCTATAAAACAAATCGTGATGATTAAGCCAATCAAAGTCAGGCTTTGAGACAGGGTAAGTTGAAATTGACGAGGTAATTTAAGGCTGGTAGTCATAACTCATTATGGGGCAACTGACTTAGTTTGCTCGGCATTATAGCCAAAAATTATCATAATTTTGGTTGAATTGGTTATTGTTATCTTGTTATTTGGAGCGATCTCTGGCACTAATCGCAAAACCAGATGCTGTAGATAAGATAGAAACAACTAGTACAATTTCAATTTTGATTTTGATTTGATGAATCCTAATAACTGGTTTACAGTCGTTTCCTTCTGCGCGATCGCTACATTGCTAAGCGTTACTTTTGGTTGGTTAGTTAAGCGTAAAAAATTACCCTTCAAGCCAATAATGGATTTTAACGCTGCACAGTGGCAATTTATGCAGGTTTGGGTCAATGTTGCTTTGCTACTTGGGGTAATTCTTCCTGTAATCATGTGAATTACTTTTTGGAATACGCCAGATTTGCGAGTTTTTTTCGGTTGTTACTTATTAGCTGTTGTGGTTCAGTTAGCCTGTGAGATAAGTTTTAGCCGTGCTTTGTGTAAAAGTGTTGTGGTGATTATTGGCACATTTTATACAGGGTTTAGAATTTGGCAATTATGGTCAGGATTACATTCCTTTAATTATCTCCAGCCTTGGTTAGGTTTATTGTGGTTGGTTTTTTTATTTTGGGTGGCAAACATGACCATGCTGACCACAATGGCTATTCCGAGCATCTTGCCTAAACTAAATGGTTATAAAGCTAATAGCTAAAAGCTAATAGCTCATTGAATTGAGCGCAATTATCAAGCTTAAAGCATTTTTGCCAAAATCAAATCCAGGCGATCGCTAATTCTTCCCTGCCAACCTGGTTCAATAATATTTGTACCTGTGGGTTCGATAATAATTGCCGGAGAATTTATTAGATTCCCTGGCTGCAAGGTTTCTCTTCGGTATACGTGAGTATCGTGCCAAGTATCTGCGGTGTACATTTTAACTGTGGTAACTGCTTGTGGAGGAGTGGCGTTTTGGCGAGGAATAGTCTTAGATTCAGGAGTATAGGTAGGATAAATTAACTCTAAAGAAATAGTTTCCACGACTAAATCTCGATCGGCAATCATGAAGCCATAACGCTGTTGGTATTCTTGTTCAAACTGCGATCGCATTGATTCTAAGCTGGCAAAATCAACAATTAAACTAGAGTCTGTACCAATGTATTTAAGATGAACTTTCTGCAAGATAACTGTGTCTTGGCTATCTTCTTGTTGCTGGGCTAACTCTGCTTGAGCCATAGTAGCTAATTGTTCAAAAGCCGAGCCTAAACTAATTAAAATCTCTGGCTGCAACTGGGCTTCAACCGACTTCTCTCTGATAATTCTCAGATCTGCTAAACCAATACCATAAGCTGATAATACCCCCGCATAAGGATGGAGAAAAATTTGCTTGATGCCTAGTACATCAGCAATTAGACAGGCGTGTTGTCCTCCTGCACCGCCAAAACAGCAGAGGGTATAGGTACTAACGTCATAGCCTTTTTGGAGAGATATTTTTTTGATTGCATTTGCCATATTATCTACGGCGATCGCTAAAAAACCAGAGGCTATTTGCTCTACAGTTCTACCATCTTGAATCCGATTGGCTAACATTTGAAATTTTTCGCTGACGACTATGCGATTTAAGGGGGCATCTCCATTGACTCCAAAAACTTGAGGAAAAAACTCAGGCTGAAGTTTACCAATCATCACATTACAGTCCGTGACAGTTAAATCGCCACCTCTACCATAAGCAGCAGCACCAGGGTTAGCCCCCGCTGAATCTGGGCCAACGCGATATCGGGTACCATCAAAGTGTAAAATTGAGCCTCCTCCCGCAGCTACGGTATGAATTGACATCATCGGCGATCGCAATCTAACTCCTGCCACCTCAGTTTCAAAACTGCGTTCATATTCCCCTGCATAGTGACTTACATCAGTAGATGTCCCGCCCATATCAAAGCCAATAATTTTATCAAAGCCTGCCAGAGAACAGGTTTTGACTGCCCCGACAATGCCTCCCGCCGGCCCAGAAAGAATGCTGTCTTTACCTTTGAACAAGTTTGCATCTACTAGCCCCCCATTAGACTGCATAAACATCAGTTTGGTTGATGCTTTTCTCTGCTGTTGGCGAACAAATAAATTTTCAGTAAACTGTTCGACATAGCGACGCAAAATAGGCGAAAGATAAGCATCGACTACGGTGGTATCTCCACGACTGATGAATTTAATCAACGGACTTACCTGATGAGAAATAGATATCTGGGTAAAACCAATTCTGCGGGCAATCTCCCCTACCTGTAGTTCGTGTTGTGGGTAACGATAACTGTGCATTAGCACTATGGCACAACTGCGTATTCCCGAATCGTATGCAGCCTGTAAATCTTGCCTAGTTTGAGATATATCTACCCGAATTAGTTCGTTGCCTTGGGCATCATAGCGTTCTTTAACTTCTACTACCTGTTCGTAAAGCATTTCAGGCAGAATTATTTCTAAAGCAAAAATATCGGGACGATTTTGATAACCAATCCGCAGGGCATCTTTAAATCCTCTGGTAATAGCTAAGACAACGCGATCGCCTTTTCTTTCTAGTAGGGCGTTGGTAGCTACGGTTGTCCCCATTTTGATTGCTTCTATCTGTGCGGCAGGAATAGAGTCATCTTGAGCGATACCCATAACATCCCTAATTCCCTGAAGCGGAGCATCATCGTACTGTTCGGGATTTTCTGACAATAATTTATGGACGATAATTTCGCCTTGAGGCGTTTGGGCAATAACGTCGGTAAATGTGCCACCGCGATCGATCCAAAATTGCCAACGTGAAACAGCCATAATGTAGATTAACTAAATTACCAAGTTTTCGTATCAGAGATTTCCAACTATTTACCAAAAAGTTTTGACCTCAACTTTCTCTCTTGCCATATTACAGGTTGCTTTAGCTACGTTAATTAAATCACTTAGATCGAGGCTGTCAGCATTAATTTCTAACAACCCGATACTAGCACTTACCAGATATTCATTTCCTTGCCACTGAAACGAGAAATAATCATTAGTCGCTCTATTGTTCTCGATCTAATTTAGCAATATTGTCTGGTTAGCTCGACAATTTGAGTAAATAATTTGAATGTAACTTTAAGATTAATATCTCAAAATTGGGATTAATCTTAAAATCTGATGGCAATCGAGCAAAAAACTGCTATTAATTTAAATAAATACCTATCAAGATCAAGGAAGAGAAAATATGCCTCTGACTCTCTCAGGAGAACAGCAACAGCTTTTTGACCGCAGCTTGGAAACTATTCAACAGGTTGAAGGTCTTTTTGTAGAGGCAAAGGTGCTTTTTCCTAATTTCGAGCCTGATACAGAAGTACTCAAACAACAATTAGCTAATCCCTTCTCTATTTTTATTTGTGGTGAGTTTAACGCAGGTAAGTCTAGTTTGCTCAATCAGCTTAACAATCAAGAAATTGCTTCGGTAGGATTTTTGCCCACCACTCAGGAAATTAATTCTTATAATCCAGAAGGTTTTGGTGGTTTGGCGTTTATTGATAGTCCAGGAACAAACTCGATTATTGAACAACATCAAGAACTAACCGAAAACTATTTACAGCAAGCAGATATTATTTTGTTTGTCACTTCTGTAGAGCGTCCTTTGAGTAAATCGGAGCAAGATTTCTTAACTTTAGTCGATCGCACCTGGGCGCGTAAAATTATCGTTGCGATTAACAAAATAGATTTAGTTCAAGGAGATGAGACAAGGCAAATTCGTGAATATGTCAGCGAGGGATTGAAAGAAATCCTAGCAAAAATGCCTCCCGTATTCGCTATATCTGCTAAAACAAGCGAGGGAATTGATGAATTAAAAAGCTTTTTACTGGCATTTTTGGCAGAAGGAGAAAAAGTAAAGCTCAAGCTACAGGGCCCACAAAAGTCCTTGCTGGTTTATTTAGAACAATTGGAAAAGCAAAATGAATCGCTCAAAACTAAATTACAATCCGATCAAACTATTTTTGACCGTACTTCTCGCCGAATTGAAGAACGATTAGAAGAATACAATCTTTTGTTTGGCATTTTCCGCGATAACATTGAAAATTTGTTTACTAATTTAATCCAAGAAACAAATGATTTAATTGATAAAAACACTGGCTTTCTAACTGTTCTAAAACGAAAAATTACTAAAGAAGAAGATTACCTCGAAGAAAGATTAGCTAAAACCATCAAAGAAATTCAGTTAGATAAAAATCTGCAAGAAATATTTCAAGAAGCAATTTCAACTTTCCTGAAATATAGAGAGCGCATTGTCAGAGAGGCAAAAGAAGATTTGTCTACCGCCATCACTGTATCTGAGGAAACTTTAGCACTTCCGCCGATTAATACTGATCGACTAAAAGGTGACGAGTTTGCTGTCAAAATAAAAACCGCTGCTGAAGAAGGATTAGATAGCTTTTTAAGATTGGGAATTACTGCTGCTGCAACGGGATTTGGAGGACAGCTACTATTTAGTACAACTTCAGCAGATGCCACAGCGTTTTTAATTGCTGGTCTTTTTGGCTTGATGAGTTTTGATGCCTTACCTAGAAGGCGGAGAAAAGTTAAAGAAGAACTCGAACAAACCTATCGTAACCTCCAAGAAAACTACACCAAAACTTTAAAAGATGCTTTAGCAGTAGAGCTAAACAAGTGTCTCCAACAGTTTGCAGATGTAATTAGACCCAAACAAGAAGAATTAGCTAGTAAAATAGCTACCGCTGAATCAATCAGTCAGCATATTGCCAGTATTAAGGTGGAAATTCAGAAGATTACGACTGAAGTCGAACAGTTGTCTGTAGATGACTAACGTTAATCGATTGGCGATCGCCCAAATTATAACTATAACAATACTAGGCAGTTCTCTTGCTTTATAAATAGAATTGAGATCACAAATGTTGATGGACAAAATTTGGAGTATTCCTTCAAAATAAGAACTACAAAACTATTCTCATCAGTTGTTTTGTTGAACACGATCACTCAAATTTTTGCAGTAATTTCATCTCATAATTAGTGCGATCATGTTCACGTAATCTTGTGATTTCAATTTTAATGTCTCACACTTTGCTAATTTTTATCGACGAAAACACCAAATTTAATCGCGAAAAAACATTAGAAACTATTTTAAATATGGAAGGTATAGCATTACGCATATACGTGTTTGACATTTTTTGAAAGCGGCATCAACACATTCTCTTACTGTCTCAAATTCTTTAATTCTCTGCTTGATCCAGGTTTTAAGAACAGACCACCAACGCTCAATTTTATTCAAATCTGGAGAGTAGGGAGGCAGGTA